>JAUWNQ010000125.1 GCA_030612565.1 Candidatus Bipolaricaulota bacterium
TCGCGATCGTTACGGAGCAGAGAACGTGGTCGCGGCTGGACATCGCACCGAACCGAGCAGAACGTTGCGCGAGGGAGGACCGTTTGAACGCCTCGATGTGCAGGATAAGGAACAGATTGAGAGAGTTGTAGATCAATACAATATCGACACGATATTCCACATGGCCGCGATCCTCTCTGCTGTTGGTGAGGACAAGCCACAACTGGCTTGGCAGGTAAACATGGGCGGTCTGTATAACATTCTCGAGATCGCCCGCGAACGGCGGATGACCCGGATCTTCTCCCCAAGCTCGATCGCGGTCTTTGGACCGGAGACACCGCACGACTGCGCTCCGCAGGAGACCGTCCTTCGCCCGAGAACGATCTACGGGGTGAGCAAGGTTGCAGGAGAGCTCCTGGGGAACTACTACGTCCGCCACTTCGGCCTGGATGTCCGCGGTCTACGGTATCCCGGAATCATATCGAGCGAGACCCTGCCCGGTGGGGGGACGACCGACTATGCGGTGGGAATCTTCTACGCAGCTCTCAAGGAGAAACGCTACACTTGCTTCGTCCGTAAAGACACGGTCCTTCCAATGATGTACATGCCCGATTGCATCAAGGCGACGATCGATCTGATGGAGGCCGATCCCGTCCGCTTGATCCATCACTGCGACTTTAACCTCGCGGGGATGAGCTTCTCCGCCGGGGAACTCGCCTCGGAGATCAAGAAGCATATCCCGGAGTTCACCTGTCACTACGCCCCGGATGCCCGGCAAGAGATCGCTGACACTTGGCCGCAGACGATCGACGATCGCGCCGCACGTGAGGAGTGGGATTGGGAGCCCTCCTACGACCTCGCCACAATGACCACGGAGATGCTCACACGTCTGGGCGAACGTCAGCGGGGGGGGAACCTGTACTGAAAAGCAAAAACCCCTTCACCCAACAGGGTGGAGGGGCGGCTTGCATATTATCTCAATCGCTTACACGAACATCAATCGGGCCTTCTCTGCGCCGTCACCGCGACGGGGACCAAGCTTCAACACACGTGTATAGCCGCCAGGGCGATCCTTGAACCGCGGCCCAATCTCAGCGAAGAGCTTATCGACCGCTTCCTTGTCCCGTAAGCGAGAGAAGACGATCCTCCGCGCGTGCAGGTCTCCCCGCCGCGCCAGGGTGATCACTCGCTCTGCGTACCTCTGCCCGGCTTTGGCGCGTTCGAACGTCGTATCCACCTTCTCGTGAAGAATCAGACCCTTGGTGATGTTCGCCAAGACGCTCTGACGCCGGGTCTTCATCATTCCGAGCTTATCGATAGTCCGTCTATGCCTCATCTTAACTTTCTCCTTCTTCCTTGAGCTTGTAGTCGAGCTCACGCAGCCGGTCTTCCACCTTGTTCAAGGTTTTCGACCCAAAACCGTGGATGTCGAGCAGCTCCTCACGCGGTCGGGCAAGGAGCTCGCCAAGTGTCGTGATCTCCGCCTCTTGCAGGAGGTTGCAGGCGCGCTGGTCGAAGTTAAGCTTACTCAATAGGACTCCCAGCAGGCTCTCCTCCGCCTCTTCCTCCTCAACGACAAGCCCGAACGGATGATCTGCAAACCCCTGGAACAGGTCAATATGGCGTTGCAAGATCCGCGCCGCCTCGGAGAGCGCCTCTTCCGGCTTGATCGCTCCGGTCGTGGTCAGATCGAGGATCAGCCGTTCGTAACCGGTCTTCCCACCGACACGAGTCTCCTCGACCACGAAGTTAACCTGCCGCACAGGTGAGAAATCGGAATCGATCGGGATGCTGGCCAAGGGGGAATCCTCGAGCCGGTTCATCTCCGCCGGCCGGTACCCGTATCCCGTTTCGACTTCCATCTCCACTTCAAGGGCCCCTTTCTCGTTCAACGTCGCGATATGCAGGTCGGGGTTAATGACCTCCACCCCAGGCGGGAGCGAGATATCGGATGCAGTCACCTTACAGGGACCACTCTTCTCAAGGGTGAGGCGCTTCAGCTCCTCGCCGTAGAGACGCAGTGAAAGCCCCTTCAGGTTGAGAATGATATCGAGAACATCCTCCCTGATCCCCTCAATCGTATCGTACTCGTGGTACTTGCCGGAAAAGTTGACCCGCACCACCGCCGCCCCTGGGATCGCAGAGAGAAGGACCCGCCGCAGGCTGTTCCCCAATGTCGTAGCGAACCCCCGTTCAAGCGGTTCGAGAACGATCCTTCCCTGCCGCTCGGACAGCTCCTCGACCTTGACCTGTTCCGGGAAGATCAGCTCATCCATCTTCAACCTCCTAACGGGAGTAATACTCGACAATCAGGTTCGTAGCGATGCTGTGCCCCGTCTCCTCCAGGTTAGGAACCGCGATCGCTTGGAACTTCATCGCATCAAGGTTCTTCTCCAGCCAGCGAGGAAGCTCGCGCCCCTTGTTCGCATCGAGGATCGCCTTCAACCGAGCCCGTTTTCCTTCCTTCACCTCAACAGTGTCGCCTTCGTTCAGCAGGATGGATGGAATATTGGTCGGACGGCCGTTTAACTGGAAATGTCCGTGCGTGATGAACTGACGAGCCTGGTCACGCGAGGAGGCAAATCCAGCACGGTAGAGCACGTTGTCGAACCGCCGTTCGAGCAGCATCAACAGAGCATCACCAGTGATCCCCTTCTGCCGCTTCGCCTGCATCACGTAATTGCGGAACTGACGCTCACGCACCCCGTAGATCCGACGCACCTTTTGCTTCTCACGCAGGTGGAGAAGGTACTGACTCCGCCGTGTACGGTGCTTCCTAGGGAGTTCTCCCGGAGGCGAGCTACGCCGCGACATCGGACAGCTCTGCGTGTAGCACCGCTCCCCTTTCAGGAAGAGTTTCTCGCCTTCCCGGCGGCATCTCCTGCACTTAGGCCCTGTATCTCTTCCCATTATCGTCTCCCCTTGATGCTGCTATGGGAGATCGGGGTAACGTTGCGCACTTCTTCAACCCGAATCCCGGACCCCTTGATCGTCTGCACTACAGACTGGCGTCCCGATCCTGCGCCCTTTACCGACACCCTGACCGATCGAATCCCATAGTCCTTAAGCTCACGCACGAGAGCCTCGGCCGCGATCTGGGCGGCATAAGGAGTTCCCTTCCGCGATCCCTTGTACCCCACAACACCCGGGCTCTTCCAGGTGATCGGATTATCGT
>JAUWNQ010000013.1 GCA_030612565.1 Candidatus Bipolaricaulota bacterium
CGATCCCGGAGTTTATCATAAGCTCGCGGTTTTCCGGGTCGACGAGTGCCCCGCCCCCGGTGGCGATGACAAGCCCCTTCTCTGCGCTTAGCTCCCGGCAGAGTGCGGTCTCCACCCCTCGAAACGCGCTTTCTCCCTCCGCGGCAAAGATCTCGGCGATCGATCTCCCAGCTTGCCTCTCAATCTCCTCGTCCATGTCCACGAACCGCCGTCCCAAGCCCCGGGCGCCACTCCTTCCCACCGCGGTCTTGCCCGTCCCCATGAACCCGGTGATCACGATGTTTCGCTCATTTTCCATACATCTTCTCCCAATACGCCCTCATTTCCACCACGCTGTCTCCGCCGAGTTTCTCCACCAGCGCCGCTGCCAGGACCCAGGCGAGCATCGCCTCCCCGACCACCGCGGCGGCGGGGACCACGCACACGTCGGAGCGCTGATACTCGGTGAGGGCGGATTTCCCGGTCGTGAGGTCGACCGAACGGAGCGGGGTGAGGACACTTGGAATCGGCTTCACTGCCGCCCGCACCACGATTGGAGCGCCGTTTGTCATCCCTCCTTCGATCCCTCCGGCCCGGTTCGTTACTCGTCTCACTGCTGTTCCGTCCGGGAAGAGCTCGTCGTGTACCTCTCGTCCTGACTTAGCCGCATTTTCGAACGCATCCCCGATCTCGGCGCCCTTTACTGCCGGTATGGAGACGAGAGCCTGAGCTAACTGCGCGTCGAGACGACGGTCCCACTGGATATGGCTTCCCAGCCCGACCGGGACGCCGGTAGCGATGACCACGAAGACACCACCGCGGGTGTCCCCCGCCGCGCGCGCCGCGTCGATCTCCGCTTGCATCAGCGCCGCTGTCACGGGATCAGGGGAGTGCACATCGCTTTCCTCCGCGAGTTTCCAGATCTCCTCTGGGGGGAGATCTGGGATTTGCGCCTTCACGGCGCCGATCCGCTCGACGTAGCTTCCGATCCTGATCGCGAACTCCGCGAGGAGTTGCTTGACGAGTGCGCCGATCGCCACCCGTGCCGCCGTCTCTCTCGCGCTCGCCCGCTCCAGTATCGGCCTAGCGTCGGGTATGCCATACTTTATCATCCCGGCGTAGTCGGCGTGCCCGGGGCGGGGGACGGTGAGCCCTGGGAGGTCATTCGTCGCCCAGTGTTCGCGCCAGTTGGCCCAGGCCTGGTTTTCGATCCGTAGCGCGATCGGAGCCCCGGTTGTCCTGCCAGCGATCACCCCGGACAAAAACTGCGCGTGATCGTGCTCGATCTGCATCCGTCCCCCGCGGCCGTAGCCTGTCTGCCGCCGCGCCAGGTCGCGGTCGATCGTCTCCTCATTCACTGTCAGCCCGGCGGGGAACCCCTCCACGATGGCCGTGAGACAGGGGCCGTGTGATTCTCCCGCAGTCAAGAAACGAATCGAGGTCATCGTTCTCCTTTTTGCCCTCTTATTGTCGCGCTACGCAGTTGCGCAACAAACTCGCGTACCTGTTTCGCTCCGTCTTCCCCTTGTGCCCGCCGCAGCAGTTCGCTTCCCACGATCACCCCATCGGCGAGCTCCGCCACCCTGCTCGCCTGAGAAAAGGAGGAGATGCCGAACCCAACTGCCAGCGGCTTGTCGGTGACCGCCCGCACCCGCTGCACGAACGCAGCCAGATCGGAGGGGAGGTGATCCCGCGGCCCAGTGATCCCGGTCACCGATACGAGATAGATGAACCCCTGCGAACGCTCACCGATGAGCCGCACCCGGGCCGGCGGGCTGGTGGGGGCGATAAGGTAGATCAGAGCGATTCCCTGCTCTTGGCATGCACCTTCCAGTTCCTCACCCTCCTCCGGTGGGAGATCGGGAACGATCAGCCCGTCCACACCCGCGTCAGTACACCCTCGGCAGAACGCCTCCACCCCGTAGGCAAGGATGGGATTGTAGTATCCCATGAACGCGAACGGAGGAAACGTTGCTTGCTTTCGCAGCTGTTTTGCCATCTCCAGACAACGAGCGACCGTCATCCCTTCCCGGAGGGCGATGTGCGTCGCCTGTTGGATCAGCGGTCCGTCCGCCAGCGGATCGGAGAACGGGATGCCGAGTTCCAACAGATCCGCGCCGCCGTCGATCGCCGCCTTGGCCAGGGCGAGCGAGCGCTCCGGCTGTGGATATCCCAGGGGAAGATAAGGAATCACCGCTGCCCGTCCCTCCGCGTGGGCGTGGGCGAACACAGTGGCAATACGCATCGCTCCGGTATCAGCGGGCATCGACTCCCTCCTCGATCTGCATCACGGTTGCCAGGTCCTTGTCCCCCCGTCCCGATAGGTTGACGATGATCACCTGATCCGGGTTCAATTTGGGCGCTTGCTTGACCGCCTCGGCAACCGCGTGCGCCGATTCCAGCGCCGGGATGATCCCCTCCATGCGGGAGAGGGTGTGAAACGCGTTCAGGGCCTCCGCGTCTGTGGCGTAGGTGTACTCCACCCGGTTCAGGTCGCGCAGGTGGCTGTGCTCCGGTCCCACCGCTGGATAGTCGAGACCAGCGGAGATGGAATGGGTGGGGATGATCTGCCCATCGGTGTCCTGCAGCACGTAGGTACGCGTGCCGTGCAGCACGCCGAGCCGCCCCCGCTGCGGATCGGCGAACCGGGCGGCGTGTTCCCCGGTCCCGATCCCCCGACCTCCGGCCTCCACTCCCACCATCTGCACCGGGTCATCTAGGAACGGATAGAACAGGCCGATGGAGTTCGATCCTCCTCCCACACAGGCGATGAGGGAATCGGGGAGGCATCCCTCAGCGGCGATGATCTGCGCGCGTGCCTCGTGGCCGATGACGGACTGGAAATCGCGCACGATCATGGGGTAAGGATGGGGGCCCAGTGCGGAGCCGAGTAGGTAGTAGGTCGAGCGCACGTTGGTCACCCAGTCGCGGATCGCCTCGTTGATCGCATCCTTGAGGGTGCGGCTCCCCACCTTTACTTCCCTCACCGTCGCTCCCAACAGGTGCATCCGGTCCACGTTCGGTGCCTGCCGTGCCATGTCCTCGCTTCCCATGTAGATGACACACTCCATGTCCAGCAGAGCGGCAGCGGTGGCCGTGGCCACGCCGTGCTGCCCGGCTCCTGTCTCCGCCACCAATCGGTGTTTCCCCATCCGTCGCGCCAACAACGCCTGCCCGAGGGTGTTGTTGATCTTGTGCGCGCCGCTGTGGGCGAGGTCCTCTCGCTTCAGATAGATCTTGCCCCCCTGGCAGCTCTTGCTCAGGTTGTGGGCCAAGTAAAGCGGGGTCGGCCGTCCCACGTAGTCAGCGAGAAGCCTGTCCAGCTCCTGCTGGAACGATGGATCGGCTCTTGCTTCCCGGTAGGCGTTCTCCAGCTCATCGAGGGAGGAGATCAACGTCTCGGGGACATACCTCCCGCCGTACAGTCCAAAATAGCCGCGCTTATCAGGGAGCGTTCCTTGATAGCTTTCATGATTTAAACATACGTTCATTTTTTCTCCTATCATGTCTTTTTAGCGCGGGCGATGAACCGCCGCACCTGAGCGTGATCCTTGTGCCCGGGGGAGCGCTCCACTCCAGTGGAGACATCCACCCCCCACGGCTGCACCGTGCGCACAGCAGCAGCGACATTATCCGGGGTCAACCCACCGGCGAGGAGGAACGGGCCGATATCCTTGGCTTTCCGAGCCACTTGCCAGTCGAACGCCTTCCCGCTCCCTCCGGGGGAGCCGGGGATGTAACTGTCCAACAGGTACAGGCTGGGGGCGTAACGCCTCAGTTCGCGGAGGGATTCGCTGCCGGCGATACGCGCTGCTTTGATCACGAATACGCCTTGTCGCACGAGGTGGTCCACCACCCGCGGCGGCTCGCTCCCGTGGAGCTGTACGTAGTCGAGGCCACACAGGGAGGCGATCTGTTGCACGTAGTTTGCCGGCCTGTCCACGAACACCCCCACGAATTGGGTGGCGTACCCCGCCCGCGACAGAGTGGAGATGATCCGCGCAGCGCGTTGCGGGTCGATGAACCGGGGACTGGGCGGATAGAACACGAACCCGAGCAGATCCGCACCCGCTTCCGCAGCGGCGAGCCCATCTTCCACACAGGTGATCCCGCAGATCTTGACCTTGGTCATCCCGTCCCTCCAGTGCACAGTTCCTCTACCTTGGCGGCGACATCGGTTGCGCTCACCAACGCCTCTCCCACGAGCACGGCATCGGCTCCCATCTTCCGCAGCTGTTCTACATCCGCGCCACTGTGCACCCCGCTCTCCGCCACCACCAAGAGTTCAGGGGGAAGGAGAGGGCGCAGCCGGGCAAACGCATTGGGATCGACATGGAAGTCGCGCAGGTCGCGACGGTTGATCCCGATCACCTGCGGATGCAGGCGCAGGGCGCGCTCGACCTCTGGTTCATCGTGCACCTCGACGAGCGCAGTCATCCCTAGCTGGTGTGTCGCGGCGAGGAGGGAAGCGAGCAGCGCGTCCGAGAGGAGAGCGACGATGAGGAGGACGGCGTCCGCCCCTGCGGCCCGCGCTTCGTAGACTTGATAGGAGGAGAGGATGAAGTCCTTGCGCAGGACGGGAATCTCCCAGCCGGCACGCAATAGCGCCTGCTTCACCGCGGTCAGGTCGGCGAGCGCACCGTGGAAGAACTTCTCATCGGTGAGGACCGAGATCACTCTTGCTCCGTGTTCGGCGTAGGTCAGCGCCAGTTCCACCGGGTCCAGATGGGGGGCGAGCTCCCCACGGGAGGGGGAGGCCCGCTTTATCTCCGCGATCAGCGACGTTTGATCTTCGCGCAGGGCGTCGACGAAGGAAAGTGGCTTTGGCTGGGCTTTTGCCTTGGTCCTCAGTGTGGAGAGGGCGATCTTCGCCCGGCGGCGCGTCAATTCTTTCTTCTTGTCGGTGAGGATCTCCGCGAGGATCATCGGTCATGGCTCCTTTCCTGGGTGAAGGCGACGAGCGCAGCGAGCGTCTTCCGCGCCGCCCCGGAATCGATCGCCTGAGCTGCTCGGGCTAACCCGGCGTGCAGATCGGGCGCTGCTTTACCGAGGACGAGCCCAAACGCGGCGTTCAGCAGCACTACATCTCGCTTTGGTCCGCGCGCTCCCGCGAAGATATCCCTGAGGATGGCAGCGTTCTCCTTGACATCGCCCCCGTGCAGGTCGGCGAGAGAAGCGGAAGGAATGCCGAGGGTTTGTGGGTCGAGGGTGAAGGTGCGAATCTCGCCGTCCTTTAGCTGGGTGACGCGGTTGCTCCCGGTGGTGGACAGTTCGTCCAGACCGGATCCTCCGTGTACCACGAATGCTTCTTGACAGCCGAGGGAGCGCAACACCTGGGCCAGCATCTTCGTGAGCTCCGGGCGGTAGACCCCGAGCAGCTGGACACCAGCCCCCGCGGGATTGGTGAGCGGGCCGAGGAGGTTGAACACGGTCCGCACTCCCATCTCGCGCCGCGGCCCGATGGCATGACGCATTGCCGGATGGAGGTAAGGGGCGTAGAGGAACCCGATCCCCACCTCGTTTATGCACTCTCCGATCTCCTGTGGGGAGAGGTCGAACCTCACCCCCAGCTCCTCGAGGACGTCCGCGCTGCCGCATTTGCTGGACACGGAGCGATTCCCGTGTTTGGCCACCGGGACTTCGGCGGCGGCGATGACGATCGCTGCCGCGGTGGAGATGTTGAACGTGCCGCGGCTGTCTCCCCCCGTGCCGCAGACATCGACCAGCAACGGGTGACGGGAAGGAACCGCAACCGCGTTCTTCCGCATGGAGAGGGCAAAGCCGGTTACCTCTTCCACCGTCTCTCCCTTCATCCGCAGGGCGATCAACAACCCCGCGATCTGGGCTGCGCTAGCCTTCCCGCTCATGATCTCCTCCATCACTTCCTCGGCCTGCGCCGTCGATAGGCTGTCTCCGCGCGTTATTGCTGCTAATGCTGATTTGATCTTCATTTGCCACCTCCGTTTACCACTAGAAGGAAGTTTTCCAGCAGTCGCTTGCCAATGAGGGTGAGGATCGATTCGGGGTGAAACTGCACGCCAAAAACAGGATAGCTGCGGTGCTGCAGTCCCATGATCTCCCCGGCAGTGGTAAACGCGGTCACCTCGAGTTCCGCGGGGAGCGGTTCCTTCACGATGAGCGAGTGGTAGCGAGTAGCAGTGAACGGGCTGGGAAGGGTGGAGAGGATCCCCTGAGAGGCGTGATAGATGGTGGAAGTCTTTCCGTGCATCAGCCGTGGGGCTGGGGCAACGGTCCCGCCGAACGCGTAGGCGATCGCTTGATGGCCGAGGCAGACCCCAAGGATCGGGAGCTGAGTGTAGAAGTGGCGGATAACCTCCGGGCAGATCCCGCTCGTTTCGGGGCGGCCCGGCCCGGGAGAGATCACTATTGCCGAGGGATGAAGCTCATCCAGTTCTTCCACCGTCACCTCGTCATTGCGATACACCCACAGTTTTGCTCCCATCTCCCCCAGGTACTGGACCAGGTTGTAGGTGAAGGAGTCGTAGTTGTCGATGACAGCGATCATTCTCCACCTCCACCGACTATTGACGCATTGGCATTGACCTCTTCCTCTACGATGCGGACCGCCTCGGCCAGTGCCTGTGTCTTGTCGAGCGTCTCCTGGTATTCCCGTGTCGGATCGGAGTCGGCGACGATTCCCGCCCCTGCCTGCACGTGTATCCTCCCGTTCTGCATAACCAGCGTGCGAATGGCGATACACGTGTCCATGTCCCCCGAGTAGCTGAAGTAGCCGATCGCCCCGGCGTAGGGGCCGCGTTTTTCCTCCTCCAACTCGGCGATAATCTCCATGGCGCGAATCTTGGGAGCGCCGGATACCGTCCCCGCGGGGAAGGTCGCGCGCAGGAGGTCGAACGCGTCCTTCCCCGGTTGCAGGGTTCCCTGAACGCTGGAGACGATGTGCATCACGTGCGAGGAGCGTTCGATCTCCATCAGCTCGGGAACGGAGACCGTGCCGTAGCGACAGGCGCGGCCTAGATCGTTGCGCCCCAAGTCGACCAACATCACGTGTTCCGCCCGTTCCTTGGGATCGGCGGACAGCTCCGCAACGAGGGCCTCGTCTTCCTCCATGGTAGCCCCGCGGGGGCGAGTGCCGGCGATCGGGCGCACTTCCGCCTGATCTCCCTGCAGACGCACGAGCATCTCCGGTGAGGAACCGATTATGTGTACGTCCTCTGGCAGGTGAAAGAAGAACATGTACGGAGAGGGGTTCAGCATGCGCAGGGCGCGGTAGATGGCGAACGGATCGAGATCGCAGCGTCGGGAGAGGCGCTGGGAGAGCACCACCTGGAATATGTCACCCGCGCGGATGTACTCCTTGGCCTTGTTCACACGTTCTTCGAACGCCGCTTGTGAGAGGTTGGCACGCCAGTCCTCAGCGGGCAGATGCTCGGAAGGAGGCACAGGTTGGTCTGCCAACGGTAGTTGCAACCGCTCGATGATATCATCGATGGCTGCGGTGGCCGCAGCGTACGCTCTCTCCACGTCATCCTCAATGTGCGCGTTGGCCACCACCATGAGCTGGTGCTTGACGTGATCGAAGATCAATAGGCGGCTCGCCAGCAAGAAGACGGCATCGGGAAGGCCAAGGCCCTCCTCGGCCGACAGCGGAACGCGCTCGAAGAAGCGCACCGCGTCGTACCCGAGATAGCCGACCAGCCCTCCGGTGAAACCGTGTACAGCCGCGTTCGGCACTGGACGGTAACGGGACAATACCTGTTTCATCGTGATCAGTGGATCACCGTTGGGAGGATGAAACTCCGTCACCGAGCCGCCCCGGCTCAGGGTGACCTTACCTCCTGTGGCAGTGAGCACGCCGGCCGGCTCCACCCCGAGAAACGAGTAGCGCCCCACTTGCTCTCCCCGCTCCACGCTCTCGAGCAGGAAAGACGGGTCTGTTCCCCGGAGCTTGAGATACACGGAGACGGGGGTTTCCAGATCAGCAGAGATCACCTTGTATATGGGAACTAAGTTTCCATTTCTAGCAAGTTTTTTCACTTCATCAATTTTAGGATAGTACATCATCTAACTCCTTTATCTGATTCTGTACAAATATGGAATCGATCCGGCTACGACATGAGTTAGATGGGTCGCCACCACAGTGCCAGGCGCCAGGACAAGAAATGACGAGCTTGGAGGACGAGCAGCACGGTGGTCATCCCTTCCTCCTTGCTCTATCGACAAGGTGTTGTCTACACGCTTGCCGCATCACATGAATCGGTGCCTGACGGTTCGCCCACAGGGAGAATGCGCGTGCCCCTTGCTCCACGAGCATCTCCAAGCCGTTTACTGTGCCTGCTCCTGCCCTTTGCGCCTGCTGGAGCAGCCTCGTCTCGTAGGGGTTGTACACGAGGTCGAACACGGTGAGGTGAGGTGGCAGCGGCTCTTTGGAAGGCCAGATCGAGCGCTCGACTTCGGGGCACATTCCCACTGGCGTTGCGTTCACCAACAGATCGGCATCCGCCGCCGCCGCGACGAGGGTCGACAGGCTGAATGTCTCGGCACGTAGCCGCGCGTGATTCTGCGCCTGAACGCTGAACCAGTCGACGATCTCCTGTGCCTTATTCACGTGGCGATTAAGGATCACCACCTCGCGCGCTTTGCCCTCGATGAGGGCGTAAGCGACGGCGCGCGCTCCCCCGCCCGCCCCTACGATCAGGGCGCGGCAACCGGCGCTGGTGAACCCCGCAGTGGTGAGCGCGGCGATGAATCCGGAGGCATCGGTGTTCTCCCCTCTGATCGTCGGGTCCTTATTCTCCTCGATCACGAGCGTGTTCACCGCTCCCAGCGCCCGTGCCTGAGGAGAGAGGGAGG
>JAUWNQ010000130.1 GCA_030612565.1 Candidatus Bipolaricaulota bacterium
GGTTCAGCGAGGGCGGGTTCGACTTCACTCGCTGTGAGTTTGATATCGCCCTTCCAGAAGCCTGGCCGCTCAGCCTCTATGCCACACTGGAATTCACTACGCAGACGAAATCACTCGTCCTTGTGCCGTCTCTCCGTGTACTAGATCTGGGTTGTATGTACCTGTACGTTGGAATTGACGTAGCAGAGCTAACCCTTGGGGAGACGACGATCGGGGCGATCAAGCTCGCTGGGGTACGTCTTGCCGATATCAACATTGGTCCGGCAACCGTGAGTGGGGTCGTTGCCTTCGATGGAGTTCTTTGGAAGGGGGGGCGAGAAGCCGATCTCAGCCTGCGCGCCGCGAACTACCTCATCTGCATCGCTGCTGACTGCAACCCTGCGGACTACAGGGAGGTTCCAACGAAGTATGACATGGTCGTCTCACTGGAGACCAGCGAAGGGAACCTCGACGCTGCCGTTGATGCCTACTTCCGACCTACGGGGGGTGGATCGCTCTTCGGTCTTGCTCTCGTCACCGGAGAAGTAAGCTATATGCTGACTAGTGAAATCGAGTTTGGGATCGGTCTGGCCATCAACCCTCTCACCGGTTGGGAACGGCTCATGCTGGACTTCACCCTATCGCTCTACCTTTAAGCTCTTGAACATTTCCTACGGATTGTAAGGGGCGCGGACGCGGTATACTGTAGCAGGATGAATAAGCGCATTTTGGTCGTCGACGATGAGAAAGGGGTTCGCGAGCTCGTCGGCCGCTACCTGGAGGCGGCGGGGTTCGACGTGGTGACGGCTGCCGACGGGCGTAAGGCCCTCACGCAGTTCGACAGCCACCGCCCCGACTTGGTGATTCTCGACTGGATGCTCCCCGGCCTCGATGGGCTAGAGGTCGCCACGCGCATCCGAAAAGAGTCTAGCGTCCCGATCATCATGCTGACCGCACGCACTGATGAGGGTGATCGGATCAAGGGGCTCGATCTCGTCGCCGACGATTATGTGGTGAAGCCGTTCTCCACCCGTGAATTAGAAGCGCGTGTACGCGCGGTCTTACGCCGCTCACAGGGCAACTCCGCCAAAGCTCCCCTCTTGGAATCCGGAGAGATCCGCGTGGAGATCGATCAGCATGAAGTGCGGGTCGGTGGCCGTTTGGTCGACCTCTCCTCAATGGAGTTTGATCTGTTAGTCTTCCTGATGGAGCATCCCGGGCGGGTCTTCACCCGCCTTGAGCTTCTAGAAGCGCTACGTGGAACAACGTATGAGAGCTTCGAACGCTCGATCGATTCCCACATCAAGCGGTTGCGTCAAAAGATCGAACTCAACCCGAAAGCCCCGCATTACGTGAAGACAGTCTTTGGGGTCGGGTATAAGTTCGCAAAAGGTGGGGAGGAAGGGTAGAGACCCCCGCAGTAAGCTGCGGGGCATTGAAATGCAGAGGCTAAAGAACTGATCGGAGTTGAAGTTCATGCTACAATTTAATGCAGGGTTTTATCGCATTGGAAGCAACGTCGCACACAAGGTACGACGCTACATCCAGCTTTTCGTAGCGTCGGAGCTTGTCTCCGACGTTGAATGGTTTCCCCTTACGAGAACTCCTGTAACCCGTACAAACAATAAACCAATTCGTCTACGACGAATCCCTGCTCTCCTCGCCCTAGCAAGCTGCGGATATCTAGAGGAGGGCCTTTATGAGCGTCTTTAAGCGGCTTTCCTTTCAACTGAAGCTCCTCCTCTCGTTCGTCCTCGTCATCGTCCTCACTACAGTCGCAGGGTACTACCTGATCAATCGCGCCGTCGATCGCGCCTTTGCCGATTTTGCCGCACGCAGTTTTAGCAGGCAGGATCTGATCTTTCAACAGATCCTGGGAAACTACTATGCCCGTTTCGGAAGCTGGAACGGAGTGGAACTCATATTCGCAAGGGCTCGTGAGCTGTTGCCGTTTGTGCTCGTCGATGCCGATGGGAGGGTGCTAATCAACCCAAAACGTGAACGGATCGGGGAGAAGGTACCGCGTGACGACCTCAAGCATGGGGGGGCGATCGTGGTTGGCGGAGAGACGGGTGGGAACGATCCTCCCACCGCGACCGACCATGCGCTACAGGGAGTCGATCGAGCAGGGGTTCCTGCGCACGGTCAGCTTAGCACTCTGGATCGCCGCCGCCGCGGTCGGAGCGATCGGTATTCTCTTGAGCGCGCTGTTGTTGCGCCAATTGACCGGCCCGCTGAAGAGGCTCGATACAGCGGCGCAGCAGATCGCTTGCGGTGAACTTTCGAGCAGGCTTCCAGTGTCGAGCACTGATGAACTGGGCCACTTAGCGCGATCCTTCAACGAGATGGCAAGGAGCCTGGAGGAGTCGGAGCGAGCCAAGCAACAGATGATCGCCGACGTCTCCCACGAGCTGCGCACCCCGATCAGCGTCGTCCGAACTGGGCTCGAAGGATTGCGCGACGGTCTCCTCGAACCGACCCCGGAGAACTTCGCCGCACTGCACAACAAGATCCTCCTGACAGCGCGGCTGGTCGGGGATCTGCAGCAACTGGCGCTTGCCGACGCAGGGCAGTTGTCGATTAAGAAAGGGGTCTGCGATCTCGCTACCCTCATTGAACAGATTCGTGCAACGATCGGAGTGGAACTAGAGGACGCCGGAATCGAGCTCGTCATCGATCTCTCTGCGGATCTGCCTACGGTGGAGGCGGACGGCCAGCGGATCGAACAGGTGCTCCTGAACCTCCTCTCGAACGCGGAGCGGTACACCCCTAAGGGAGGGTCGATACGGATCTCAGCCCGTGCGCTCGCCGGGGAAAAGGTGCGGGTGAGTATCTGCGACAGCGGCCCAGGGCTCTCCAACGAAGATATTGCGCACATCTTCGACCGGTTCTATAGAGCGGACAAGTCACGTGCACGAGAGAGCGGCGGTGCCGGGCTAGGACTCGCCATCGCCAAGGCGCTCATCGAAGTGCACGGTGGCCAGATCTGGGCCGAGAACGCTCCCACAGGCGGGGCCTGCTTCCACTTCACGCTTCCCATTGTGTAATGGGCTGTTTGCTGTTTAGAGTGGGTAGCGAGCTCTTGACCGCAAACGATAGAATACTGTCCTCTCGCCCGCTCGT
>JAUWNQ010000066.1 GCA_030612565.1 Candidatus Bipolaricaulota bacterium
TTTAAGCTCTGTCAGTTCCAGAAATGCCAGGACCTCGTGTGCCCTCTCCCGGATCACGCGCTCTTGCTTGTGCACCAGTCGACCGCGTAGGAAGGGATTCCAAATCCGTTCGCCGAGTTGTTCGGTCGGTACGAGCATCAGATTCTCCAACACCGTCATCTCCTTCCACTCGCGAGGGATCTGAAAGGTCCTTGCGATTCCCTTTTGGAAGACGCGATGTGGGGAGAGGCCGGTGATCTCCTCATCACAGAGGTGGACTGCCCCCTTATCGGGCTTGGAGAACCCGGTGAGAAGATTGAATACCGTCGTCTTTCCCGCCCCGTTCGGTCCGATCAATCCGGTGATCGTGCCTTCACTAACCTCAAACGAGCAGTCGTTTACAGCGTGCAATCCACCAAACCGCTTCGCAAGATTCTCTACGGCAAGCACTTCTCTGCACCTCACTTATAAAGAAAAAAACCGACAAGCCTTTCGGCTTTCGGTTTTCCGGGTTTTAGTAGCACACGCCCGGGGCTACTAAATAACCCACGCCAGCATAAAGTAACTAAAGAAACTGCTACTACTAGTTTTCACCTCCAAGATAGTTATCCGAGCCATTCTTTCCTCCATGTTTGCGATCCTAACAGAGTCGGAGCATATTGTCAAGACCATTTCGAATTCCGATATAGGTAGCGTCAAGATCAGCCTGCAGCAGGCGAATAGCAGGAAAAGCCAAAAGAAATACATTGAGCCTGTTGCGTAAACCCTTTCTACTGATCGTCTTCGATCTCAACCCGTAGTTTCAAGCATTTTACCGCAGAGAGCGCAAAGATCGCTGAGATGAAGCATTAAGGATTCCGTTTTGCTCTCTGCGTGCTCCGCGCCCTCGGCGGTGAAAGCCCTTTTTGCATGGAGAAAAAGGGCTCCTCGCTGTTTCGAGTGGATTAATTTCGGTTCGCACGGGGCGGATGCCGGTTGCGAAGCAAGACCGGAAGTCACAACGAATTCACCACGAAGAGCACGAAGGACACAAAGAGTAAAGAACTCCCTAGCAAGCTGGGGGGTACCCAGCGGAGGATTTTTATGGGATTTAAGGAGCTTCTGACTCCTTCGTGCTCTTCGTGTCCTTCGTGGTGAAACAATCCTGTGCCTCTGCGAGAGCCTTGCCGCTTCACCCTTTCTCTTTACCCACTCGAAATGACGAAGAGCCAGAAAAAGTCTATGCAACAGCCTGATTGGGAGCTTAAATCACTCACTCACTCGCTCAATCATTCAATCCTGCTCCTCCGCTCTCTGCGTGCTCGGCGGTGAAAGCTTCTGTTCGGCCTCCGGCCTTGCTCCGCAACCCACAAGGAGAAGAAACTGGTGGAATAGCCTGCGCTACCCACGTCTTAGCCGAGCGCGGAGAGGAGGAAGACGAGGAAGAATCCGGTAAGGATCACGAGTATCCCTTCTTCGAGACGGAAGATCCGTTGCGGCAAGGGGAGTGAGCGCTTGGGAAGGATGCGGTAGATCAAGTAGCCAACACCGACCACGAGCAGGCTCTCCAGAAGGTGAACAACGGAGAGGATCTCTTTCCAGTCATCGAATGGGAGGACGAAGCGTGTGAGCGGGAGAAAGAGGAGGATGGGAAGGCCGAGTGTTACGTAGGAAAGTTTTTTTGGCCATGGGGAGGATGGACCACGTTCAAAGCGGAAGAGTGGGATCAGCTTAGAGAAGGAGATCACGGTCCCAATGGACAGTAAAAAGAGGATTCCTTTTAGAACAGGTGATCTTACTCCGCTTTCGAGAAGGCTTTTCCCGCAGAACCCGGCAAACGGTGGAAGGCCCATGATCCCCATCGTTCCCACAAGGAGCCCCATTCGTGCCGCAAGAGGAATCTGCGCACGCTCAACAATGAGCCCGGGAATTGTCCTTCTCTTGGTAACCTTTACGGCAGTCCCAGCGGCGAAGAAGAGAAGCCCCTTGAACAGGCCGTGGCCAACTGCGTAGGCGATGCTCCCGTCGATCGTGATCGGCAAACCGATTCCAATCCCAAGGAGAATGTACCCAATCTGGGATAGGGTGTGAAAAGCGAGCATCCGCTTCAGATCGTAAGTGAAGATCGCGTAGACAACCCCGAACAGGCCGGTGAGAGATCCAAGGACGAGGAGGGGCAGGGAGAGATCGACAACGGCCGCTAGCCTGAGAAGTACCACAACTCCCATCTTGATCACCAGGCCGGAGAGGAGGGCGGAGATCGCAGGAGAAGCGCTAGCGTGCGCGGCAGGGAGCCACAACGAGAAGATGAAGATCCCCGACTTGATCGCGATCCCCGTAACAAGGAGTGCCGAAGAGAGCAGTAGCCACGGCGTGCCCTGCTCCGCAGCGAGCCGCGAAGCGAGCAGCCCGAGGTTAAGGGTCCCTGTATGATAATAAATTATTGCAACGCCGAACAGGTACATCCCCATACCGAGGGAGGCAAGAAGCAAGTACTTGAGGCTTGCCCAGATCTGATAGGCCCGCCTCTCGTAGGCAACGAGGAGGAAACTCGTCAGGGTGAGAAGCTCCATGATCACATAGATATTGAACAGATCCCGCGCGAACAAAAGGGCGAACACGGACCCAAATAGGAGGTGCAGCAACATATAGAAATAGGGACGGAGCCGCTCCTTCCACAGGTAAGCGATCACTCCCCCGGCAAGGAGAAGGACTAAGAGGCAAAAGACAAGGCTGTAACGATCGTCAGCGAGTTCGATCCCCATCCCTCTGCCCCACCCGCCGAGGACAAGCGAGACCGTCTCCCCGCGGGCAAAGCGCACGAACAGCCCCCCAACGAGCGCGGCGTCGAGCAGAAGGGAGAAGAGCAGCAGCCCCCGTATTCCCCTCTCCCAGGCAAGGCTCGCCGCGGCGAAGAGGAAATGACTGAGGGGAAGGAGGGCGATCATCGTTCCTCCTCCTCCTCTCGATTGATCTCGTGTTCAATCCGTTGCGAATCGGTGGTGTGGTAACGCTCGACAAGGAGCATGACGAAGACGAGAGACAGGGCAAGGACCGCGAAGTTGATCACAATGGCGGAGAGGACAAGGGCCTGCGGAAGAGGATCGACGTAAGGAGCGTGGGCCAGGGAATGGACGATCGGTGGGACGCCGTTTCGCCTCGCATTCAGGGAGACGAGGCAGAGGATCGCGCTCCCGTTTACCACCCCCAGTGCGAGGAGCTTTACCACGAGGTCGCGGCGGAGGATCAACCCAAGGAGGCCGATCCCGAACAAGAGAATAGCAATCGTAACCCCGTTGATCAGAGCCATCAGATCTCGCCCCGGTGTCGGACGAAGGAGTAGATGACGACCCACGTGCCGATGAATACGTTAACACCGATCAACGCGTTGTAGATCAGGATCGAACCACCGCTTACAAGGCTCCCCAGTCTCCCACGGGGAAGGAGATCGGTGAGGGGGAGCCTACCGAAGAGGACCGGGATAAGCGCAAGGAGGAGGATGGCGAGGAGGACCCCCCATTGGAATCGTTCGAGGGCCGCCTCATGGAATCGCCGAGCTACAACATCGGCCCCGAGGGCGATCGCGCAGAGAAGGAGCCCAGTTCCCGCAACGGCCCCTCCGCTAAACCCGCCCCCCGAAGAGGGGTGCCCAAAGAGGACGAGGTAGATCCCGAGGAGAAGGATCGGTGGGAAGAGGAGGTCGGCAGAGATGCGAATGATCTGCGATTCGGGGATACGCGCGACCTCCTCCGCGCTTCCCTTCTGTTGGACGAGGTAGAAACGAACCCCGAGGACGGCGACCGAGAAGACGAGAATCTCAAACAGGGTATCGTACAGGCGGTAATTGAGATAGATGGCGGAGACGAGGTTCGCCGCACCTGTATCGCTCACCCCCTTTTCGATGTAAGCCGCACCGGCCTCCTCCTGCGCGCCGCGGTAGCCAAACGTCATCATGAGGAGCGCACAGAAGGAGATGACGAGAAACGCGGCAATGATGATCATGCTGCGCGATGATCGTCTCATGGGAAATGCCTCCTTATCATGTCGTCCAATTCGCCGCTCTCCCGCAAACGATCGAGGTGGGCGTCGAGGCGACGATGGAGGTCCTCTCTGCCGGAGGGGAGGGAGAAAGTATAAGAGAAGGGGCCGGGAAGTCGCTCGATAGAGTACCCGGAGAGGTCGAGCCGGGAAGCAGCAATAAAGCGTGCCAAGTCGAGGGTGTAGGGCCCCTCTTCTTGGGTGCGGATTGCTTCCAGCACATCCGAGAAATATATCCACTCTGTCTCTTGCGCGCGCGGGGAGGGTGCTGCGCCTTCTCTCACAAGGCGGAAGAATCCTGTTGGGAGGTGCTCGCGAGGCGTTAGAAAGCGGTCGTCCTCGTCAATGGAGACGATCCCCCCCGCTCCGATGTCGGCCTCCCCACGCAGGAGGGCTGCCTCTATCTCTCCACGAGGAAGGAAACGAACCACAAGGTCGAGGCCGTGGTGCTTGGAGAAGGAGGCGAGGATCTCCTGCTCCAGGCCAGTGATCCGATCTCCTTCGCGCTCAAGGAGACCCGGGGCCTCGTCTCCTACAACCACCAAGCGCCCTGTCTTGCGAATGGCGAGGATGTAGATGGAG
>JAUWNQ010000168.1 GCA_030612565.1 Candidatus Bipolaricaulota bacterium
CATGGCGCGGCAGATCGCGTTCGGTCTGTTCGCGCAGAGTCTCTCCATTGAGGAGATCGCCCGTTCGATCGACCGCGTACCGTCAACAGTGGTCAAGTATCTGGTCGCGTACATCGATCAGGAGAGGATTGTGGATCCCTCTCCCTGGGTTGAGGAGCAGACCTTCGAACGTATTGCAGAGGCTGTCGCGCGGATGGGTACCGACCAACTTGGGCCGATCCACCGCGCGCTTGGTGGCGAGGTCGACTACGACCTGATACGGATCATCCTGGCTATTTTGCGAAACCGCAGTGTTACCTAGCTAAGGTGAACACGCACAAGGTGGGAGAGCGATTTGCCCACTGTTCCTCTTTCTGGTAACTATGTTGGCTATGAAGTTGATGGTGAGCTCTTTCCTCCTTCTTGCGCTATCGGCGGTTGCCTTTGCCTATCCGCACTGTGCATTCCTTGATATTCCGGTTGCAATCACCCTGGGGGATCGCGGCTATACCGGCTTTAAGCTCGGGTTCTTGGCGGACGGACCAATATTCCAGATTGGGCGAGCGATCGACGATCGGATCGACGTTCGGGCAACGATCACACCGCAAGAACCATTCTCGATGGGGATACGCGCCCTGTTATTGCGGGGCTTTGGGCCGTTGAACGTTGCTCTCGATCTTTCGGGGGAGGGGCTTATCATGATCGCTGCGCTTTCCCTTGGCCCATTACGGATAGACTGGGGGCGAACCCTCGGGAAGGATGAGAAAAAATGGGGGACGATCACCGCATCGAAGACGCAATGGTTCAGTCTTGTCCTCGGTTTAGAGCACAGCGTGCGTTACTCGTTCCTTGGTGGGGTTCGTTTCTTCCCGGGAGGAGGGTGCTGGGGACTCTCCATCCTCATGCAGGAACAGCGATGGACGGTCTCAGTGGGAGGGATCTTGTGAAGCTATCTATCATTCTGGTCGCTCTACTCGTTCTACTGCAGGTTGTGACGATCGCCTCCTCGCTCACGATCCTCTATACAAACGATATTCACAGCCGGTTCGACCGTCTGGAAGGATTGGCCACGTTGATCATGGCGGAGCGGTCTCAGACGGACGATCTTCTGCTTTTCGATGTCGGGGATGCGTGGCACGATTTCCGTGTACCGCTCTACGCGGTGTGGGGAGCCGATGAGATAGTTGCGTGGATGAACCGGGTCGGATACGACGCGATGGCCGTTGGGAATCACGATCTCTACTGGGGGGCGGAGCGTCTTGCCGAACTCTCCGCCGAGGCTGATTTCCCCCTCCTCGCTGCTAATCTGCTCACTCGGTATGGAGTGGTGGCACCGTTCATCCCGTACACAATCCGGACGATTGACGGGCTGCAGGTGCTGGTGATCGGACTGCTCACGTCCGAGGACTTTCCCTGCTCCGATTACCCCTGGGTGCGGCATATCGAGCCGGCGGAAGCACTGCGCAGGGTTCTGGAAGAGACGGGAGCGGAGATTGGCTTCGTGGTCGTCCTGGGGCACTTGCCTGTGGCGCGAGCGGTACAGATTGCACGCAAGGTTCCTGATATTGACGTCTTCCTCACCGGCCACTCTCACGAAACCACACCTGATCCGGTGCGAGAAGGGAAGACCCTGATCCTTCAAGCCGGTGCATTCGGTCGCTACCTGGGGCGCCTCAAGCTAGAGATCGATCCACAGTCTGGGAAGATCGTATCAGCGCGGAATTCACTTCTTGAGACAAAGAAAAACCCGGTCGTACTCGACCGGGGCCTTCTGAAGCTCTTTACCGTGGTGG
The DNA here is from genome assembly GCA_030612565.1 of Candidatus Bipolaricaulota bacterium. Next base: position 1,773 of record JAUWNQ010000168.1, read on the forward strand.
CACTCATCGCCACATCGTTGTTGTTGCTTACTCGTTAGAAACTGTACGAGAGGGTCAGGCCATCCTCTGTCATCCCCAGCGAGAATCCCGTGTCCTTGGCGACGTTGTAGGCATCCAAGCCGCTGTAGATTGCCCAGGCAAGGTGGGCGAGTCCGATGATGGAGTACCTATAACCATAGCCATAATAATGCCAGGGGAGCAATGCTGTGAGGTACCAGCCGCCGATGTCGATGGCGATGAAGACTCCAAAGTGGATGATCGCCTTATCTACCTCGTCGTTGAGGAACTGTCCCAATCCGGGAACAAAGAGCGATGCTAGTCCGGGAATCCATGCGTCGCCTGACTGTTGAGCTCCTACACTCATTGCGATTCCAGCGAGCAGCCCCGCTAAAATAATACATACCACCAGTGTTTTCTTCATCTTTGCTGTTTCCTCCTTTTTATGATCGTCATGGGGATCACGCGCTGCTTTTAGCTAACAGAAGCGGTATTTTCTTCTGTTTCCTCCTCTTCGTGATCTAACTGCTTTCACCCATCTTTGCCAGGATTTCGTCGGGGATGTCGAAGTTTGCGAATACTTCCTGTACATCCTCGTTGTCGTCGAGGGCATCGATTAACCTAAGGAGCTTCTCCGCGGCATGCCCTTCCACCTTAACGGTGTTCTTGGGGAGCATCGTCGCCTCAGCGCTGCTAGGGGTGATCCCCAGGTTGCGGATTCCTTCACTCAAGGAAGGGAGGTCGGTCGGGGCGCAGTAGACTTCGATTACCTCTCCTTGATCGTCTAATTCCTGTGCACCGAGCTCGATCAACGACATCAACA
>JAUWNQ010000083.1 GCA_030612565.1 Candidatus Bipolaricaulota bacterium
CGCCGGACTGATCGCACTGATCCCCCTAATTCTGACGGTGGCAATCAACTTCGGTCTCATGGCTTACGCCGGGATATCGCTCAATATAATGACATTGATGGTCTCCACCATCGCCATTGGGATCGGTGTGGACTATTCGATTCACTTCATCTCCCGTTTCCGCCATGAATACCGTATCGATAACGATGCGAACCGCGCGATGCAGGCGACAGTTCGCACTACAGGACGGGGAATCACCTACAATGCGCTCACTGTGGCGCTGGGCTTCGGGATCCTCGTTTTTGCTTCGTTCAAGGGGATCCGCTTCTTCGGGTTGCAGATCGCTCTGACCATGGTGGTCAGCTCGGTCTCTGCCATTTCGATCATCCCGGCCATCCTGATCCACTGGCAGCCCAAATTCCTTACCCGGCCTGCGTGGGGCAAGGATGAGACCTTGCAGAGCAGTGATGAGTGAATCGCAAGGAGCCCAAAACAGCAGGATTGTTCCATTACGCCCACTTTCCAACGCGTAAGTGGGCTCACTCTAGTTGAAAAGACCTCTCTTCTTCACTATTCTCTATTGTAATATTCCAGCAGGGAGGTGGAATGTCGATCGAGCGATTTCCAGCGCAGTACGCCGTCCTTGGGAGCCTGATGGAGGGGGAATTGCATGGGTATGAGCTCCGTCGCCGTCTCGCAATGGCCCTCGGCCCCATCTGGCATATCGCCACGAGCCAGCTCTACGCCGTCCTTCACCGCTTGGAGGAGGAGGACCTCCTTTCGGTCCGTCTGGAACAGCCAGAGAACCGGCCTCCCCGCAAGGTCTACGCTGTCACTGCTCAGGGAGAGGAAGCTTTCTTGGGTTGGGTCACGGCACCGGTGCGTTACCTGCGCGATGCCCGTGTGGAGCTCCTGGCAAAGCTCTACTTCCTCCGTCGGCTGGCCCCTGATCGGATCGCCGCGCTGATCGAGGCCGAGGCTGCCACCCTCGAACGGCTGCACAGCCGGCTCTCCCGCCGGGGGAGCCTTCCAACAGAGGATGAGGCTCTCGGACGCCTCGCACTCCGATTTCGGCTTGGACAGGTGGAGAGCGCCATTAGGTGGCTCTCCGAGTGCCATAACGAACTAACACCAAAAGGGTAAAAGGAGACCAGTATGAACTCACGATTCTTGAAGCAAGGGGTCTTGTTCGTGACCATCACGGCTTTTATTCTCATCACGAGCGCTAGCGCGATAGCTGCCCAAGATATTCTCCGCGTCGTCGATCAGACCGGTCGGATCATCGACATTCCGCAACCGGTCGAACGGATCGTGAGCGCATACGGGATCGCGACCTACTACGTCTACGCCCGCGGGGCGGGGGATCGGATCGGCAACGCCTGGTACGTGCAGATCCGGGGGAGCTCGCAGGCACCAGAGGCCCTCCACCGGATCGAGCCGAATCTGGCGGAGAAGCTCTCCTTCGGCATCCCCAATCTGGAGGAGGTCGTAGCGAAAGAGCCCGATCTTGTCCTCACAAATCCGGTCAAACATGGGAACCTCGCTGCCACGCTCGCTGAGCTTGGCATCCCCACGATTCAGTACACCGCTGAGACTCTGGAAGCGATCAAAGAGGCGATGCTCCTCACCGGCACTGCACTAGGTTCTGAGACGACCGCACGCGCCGAAGCCTTTGCCGACACCTGCGATCGTGTCCTGGACCAAGTCGGAACTCAGACCGATGCGATCCTTGCGGATCAGCGATTGCGCGTCTACTTCTGTGGAAGCGACCCGCTGCGCGCGGCGAGCGGCGACATGTATCAGAGCCTGATGATCAATGCAGCAGGAGGCATCTCCGTCAGCCAGGGGTTAGTCGGGTATTGGAACAACGTAAACTTGGAACAGGTTCTTGTTTGGGAACCGGATGTCATCGTCATCACCACCTACGGCGGGCTGGACCCGGAAGGGATCCTAAACGACCCCAATTGGCAAGCGATCCCTGCGGTGCAGAATGGGCGTGTATACAAGATGCCCGGACTCGCCGCTGCCTGGGATACTCCGGTCCCCGATTCCATCTTAGGAATCCTCTGGCTCGCAGAGAGATTGTATCCGGAGGAAGTTGCCTTCGATCTCGAAGAGGAAGTGCGTGATTTTTATGACACGTTCTACGACTACCCTCTGAGCGACGAGGAGGTCGCACGATTACTGGGGAAGTAAAGCCTAGGAGGAGCGGGTGGGTGTGGGCTCTCCTCCTTCTCCCTGTGGGGCTCAGTCTCATCGCTCTCATGCTTGGGCGCTACAGGATTGCTCCTGGTGAGGTCTTCGGAGCCCTCTTCGGATCTGCAGGAGTCCCCGACACCATCAGGGCGTTGATCCTGCGGGTACGGCTCCCGCGGATACTGGCTGCCGCCTGCATCGGAGCGAACCTCGCTGTCAGCGGAGCGGCCTTTCAGGGACTCTTCCGAAACCCGCTCGTTGCGCCTCGCATCCTCGGGGTGAGCTCTGGAGCGGCCTTCGGCGCAGCGCTGGCATTCCTCATTTCGAATAACCCTCTCCTCGTTCAGCCCCTTGCCTTCGCGTTCGGGATCCTCGCCATCTTTTTCGTATGGATGGTCGGGCGGCAATTCGGCGCATCCCTGTTGGTCCTTGTGGTAACAGGGGTTCTGGTTGGCGCGTTCTTCAACGCTCTCCTCGGGTTGATAAAGTACGTTGCCGACCCGCTCGACGCTCTCCCCGCGATCACCTACTGGCTATTGGGGGGGCTCTCCGGCACACGTTGGACCGACCTGTGGCCGCTCCTCGCAATCACCGGAGCGGGGCTCTCCTTCTTCCTCATCACCCGCTGGCGGTTGAACCTCCTAACCCTGAACGAGACCGAAGCCCTCTCGCTTGGGCTGAACGTCAAGCGGCTCCGCCTGGGGGTGATCCTCATGGGGACGCTCCTCGTCGCCGCATCGGTAGCAACGAGCGGGATTATCGGCTGGGTCGGGCTGATCGTCCCTCACGCCGCTCGTGCGGTGGTCGGGCCGGACCATGCTCGCCTCGTTCCAGCTTCGATCGCTCTCGGTGCCGTCGTCCTTATCATCCTCGACACCGTCTCCCGCACCGCTCTCCCGACCGAGATCCCATTGGGTATCCTGAGCGGGCTCATCGGGGTACCAGTCTTCCTTTTGCTCTTCATGCGCGCCATGCGCGAGAGACAGGGAGGGTGGCGATGACCCTACGGGCGCGTGACCTCGCTTATGCGTACCTCCCGGGGCAACCGGTCCTGCACGAGATCTCTCTCTCTATCCCCCAAGGGAAGGTGACCTTCATCCTGGGGGCGAACGGGAGCGGTAAGACGACCCTCCTTGAGTGTCTCTGCGGGGTGAGAGGTGTGACCGCCGGCGAGGTCACCGTCGATGGGATCGCGATCGGCCTCCTCCATTCACGAGAGAGGGCGCGCACCCTCGGATACGTTCCGCAGATCCACGAACCGGTCTTTGCCTACACGGTGTGGGAGGTAGCGCTGATGGGCCGCGCCCCGCACCTGGGATTCCTCTCCCGTCCCACCGCGGCGGACTGGGGCGCAGCCGAGAGGGCTCTCGAATCAGTGGGTATGTGGGCGTTGCGGAACCGCCCCTACACCGCGATAAGCGGTGGGGAGCGCCGGCTCGCACTGATCGCCCGCGGCCTGGCACAAGGAGCGCACTACCTGCTGATGGATGAGCCGGACGCCCACCTAGATCCTGCCTATCAACACCGGATACTGGGCAACGTGGTCCGACTCGCCACCGACGGCTTCACCGCAGTCGTCTCCTCGCATACCCCCAACAACGCCCTCCTCTATGCGGATTGGGTGATCTTTCTCGCGAACGGAAGGGTGATCATGGAAGGCCCTCCCGCGGAGGTTGTCACGCCGGACAACCTTGAGAAAGCCTACGGAATGCCCTTTGAGGTCATTGAAAACAGCGCCGGACGACGAGCTGTGTTACCTGTGGCCCTGTCCTTTTAGTTGAGGCTCTATTCATGTTAGATGTTGGCATTGATGGATCAACAGGAACCTAGTGCAGTTAGGAACCAAGCTTGAGGGGTTAGCGCGTTAGCATTGCCATCTAGCCAACGATACCATCCGAGGTAGTTAGGTAGATACTTTGTC
>JAUWNQ010000012.1 GCA_030612565.1 Candidatus Bipolaricaulota bacterium
GAACACGAGGGTCGGCTGAACGGGCAATGCCTGGACGCGCTGATGCAGGTGACAAACGCCCCGCCGCGGATCGCGATCGGGATCAATAAACGCTCACTCACCCACGAGATGATCGCGGCCACCGGGCGCTTCGTGGCCAACGTCCTCGATCGCGAGGATGAACACTGCCCAGAGGTTATCCGTCACTTCGGCTTTCAATCCGGGCGCACGGTGGACAAGTTTGCGGAGACTCCCCACGAATTGGGCGAGAACGGAATCCCGATCCTCCCTGAAGCGAAGGCATTCTACGAGTGCCGTGTCATCCCTGAGATGACACGCGATCTGGGAACACATACCTTGTTCGTCGCCCTGGTCGAACGTGCCGGGATGCGGGAGGATGGAGAGCCACTCACTTACAACGAGTATCGAAAGACGATGAGAAAAAGGAGGTAGAAATGGAGAAGTGGATCTGCACGGTATGCGGTTATGTCTACGATCCAGCTGTCGGTGATCCCGATAACGGAATCGAAGCGGGGACGGCGTTCGAGAACCTGCCCGACACTTGGGTCTGCCCGGAGTGCGGCGTCGGCAAGGAGTTGTTCGAGAAGGAGAGCTAGAATGAACGATCTCACGATGTTCTGCTACCAGTGTTCCCAGACTGCGGGAGAGAAGGGATGCACTATTCAGGGTGTCTGCGGGAAGCCGGCGACCGTTGCCCGACTGCAGGACAACCTAATCTTCTCGGCAAAAGGGATGGCGGCCTACCTCTATCACGCGCGTGAACTTGGTTACACCGATACGGAGATCGATGCGTTCCTGGAGCGAGCGTTCTACGCTACCTTCACCAACGTGAACTTCGACGCTGAGGACTTCGTGAGGCTGGCGATCGAATCGGGAGAGATGGCGATAAGAACGATGCGCCTCCTGAAGAAGGCGCATATCGAGGCCTACGGCGAGCCCGAGCCGACAGGGGTACCAACCGGAACCGTAAAGGGCCCCGGGATCCTTGTCACCGGGCACGGGTTGAAGGCACTCGCTGCTCTACTCGAACAGACTGAAGGGACCGGGATCAACGTCTACACTCATTCAGAGATGCTTCCCGCCCACGGCTATCCGGGATTGAAGAAGTACAAGCACCTCGTCGGGAACCTGGGCAAGGCCTGGTTCGACCAGAAGGAGCTCTTCTCGCGCTATCCTGTAGCGATCCTCGGAACGTCGAACTGCGTCCTCCTGCCAAAGGACGACTACAAGGACCGCATTTTCACTACCGGTCCGACGAGGCTCCCTGGGGTGAAGCACATCACAGGCTACGATTACACAGAGATGATCGAGAAGGCGAAATCCCTGCCCGAACTTCCCGACGCACCGGGAGAAGTGACCCTCACCACCGGGTTTTCACTCTCCACGATCCTCTCGCTAAAGGACAAGATCAAGATTCTCGTGGAAGAGGGGAAGATTCGGCACTTCTTCCTCGTCGGCGGATGCGATTCGCCGCTGTGCAAAGCGACCTACTACCGCGAATTCGTCGAACACCTGCCGAAGGACACTGTTGTTCTCACCCTGGCCTGCGGCAAGTTCCGGATCAACGACCTCGACCTGGGGGATATCGAGGGGATACCACGGTTGATCGACCTTGGCCAGTGCAACGACTCGATCGTCGCGATCGATGTCGCCATCGCCCTTTCCGAACTCTTTGGAGTAGAGGTGAACGACCTCCCGCTTACCATCGTCCTCTCCTGGATGGAGCAGAAAGCGGTCACCATTCTATGGGGATTGCTCTCGCTTGGGATCAAAGGGATTTACCTCGGCCCGATCCTCCCGGCGTGGGTGAACGAGGATATCCTCGCGGTGCTGCAGGAGAACTACGATTTGCGGCTGATCGGCGATCCGAAGACAGACATCGCCCGTATATTGGGAGGTTGATATGAGAAATGCCGATGACGTCGCACACGAGGTGCGACGCTACATAAGCCATGTAGCGTCGGGCTTTATGCCCGACGTTCGCACGGTTACATCCGTTAGACACGGGAGGTTGAGATGAAGCCGAGAAAGATAACAGAGTGCGTGAGTTTCCTTGGAGCGCAGGACTTCGATCGGCGACTCTTTGACGAGCTGATCCCGCTCCCGGATGGAACAAGCTACAACGCTTACCTCGTTCGAGGGAGCGAGAAGACCGCGCTCATCGACGCCGTCGATCCGGCGAAGCTCGCTGTGCTCATGGACCAACTCAACGGGGTGGAGAAGCTCGACTACCTGATCGTGCAGCACGTGGAGCAGGATCACTCAGGCTCTGTTCCTGCTGTTCTCAACCGGTATCCGAACGCCACGGTTATCACGACGCCGAAGGCAAGACCGATGCTCGTCGATCACCTTCACATTGACCCCGAGCGGATCGTGACCGTGGAGGATGGTGAGACCCTCTCCCTCGGAGATCGGACCCTCGAGTTCATTCATGCCCCCTGGGTCCACTGGCCGGAGACGATGCTCACCTACCTCAAGGAGGATAAGATCCTGTTCACCTGTGACTTTTTCGGATCGCCCCTGGCAACGACGGAGATCTACGCTACAGACAAGGCACGCGTCTACGAGGCGGCGAAGCGTTACTATGCAGAGATCATGATGCCGTTTCGCGCGATGATCAGCAAGCACTTAAAGCGCCTGGATGACTACAATATCGCGATGATCGCCCCCAGCCACGGGCCACTCTACGATGACCCTTCATTCATCCTCGATGCCTACCGACATTGGGTGCTCGACCCACCACAGAATCTCGTCCTCATCCCGTATGTATCGATGCACGGGAGTACACAGGTGATGGTCGATCGTCTCACTACGGCTCTCGTCGACCGTGGGATTGTCGTCAGGCCGTTCAACCTGACGGTGACCGATCTTGGTAAGCTCGCGGAAGGGCTTGTCGATGCGTCAACTGTCATCTTCGCCACTCCCACCGTCCTCGCCGGGCCGCACCCGAGCGTCGTTTCCGCGGCGTACCTTGCTGCTGCCCTGCGTCCAAAACTGAAGTACACAGGCGCCATCGGTTCTTACGGTTGGGGAGGAAAGGCAGTCAAGACGATCCAGTCTCTGACAGCATCCCTTAAGCCCGAATGGCTCGAACCGGTGATGGTCAAGGGTCTTCCACGTGAGGATGACCTGGCCGCTCTCGACCGCCTGGCAGAAGCGATCGCGGAAAAACATCAAGGGTTGAATAGAGAGGTGAGAGATGAAGACGTTCAACATGGATGAGATTTTCGAGATAGCCGAACAGATCGAGAGGAACGGTGCTGCCTTCTACCGCCGTGCGGCGGAGGGGTCTCTTGATGCAGGACAGAAGCAGAAGCTCCTCGATCTGGCTGAGATGGAACTCTCTCACGAGCGGACCTTCGCTGCCATGCGGACGGAACAGGAGAACGCTCCTACCTCCTTCGATCCCTATGGAGAGGCGGCCCGCTACCTTGATGCGATCGCCGATGGCCGCGTTTTCGACCTGTGCGCCGACCTTATTGAGGATCTCTCTGGAAAGACGATCGAGGAGATCCTGAAGATTGCGATCGACTTGGAGAAGAACTCGATCGTCTTCTATCTAGGGCTGCGGGACCTCGTTTCGGAGAGCCTGGGAAAGAAGAGGGTAGAGGCGATCATCGCCGAGGAGATGAGACACATCACCCTGTTGAGCGATGAGCTTGCTGCACTATCGAGGTGAGAAGTAGACCGTGAATGGGAAATCACTCTTACAGATAGCGGATCTCGTGGTGGAGGTCGAGGGGAAGCGACTCCTCGACGGGATCGATATGGAGATCCGCGAGGGTGAGATCCACGTTGTCTTCGGGCCGAACGGCTCCGGAAAATCGAGCCTGATCAACACGATCATGGGCCTCCCCTCCTACCGGGTGACCAACGGGGAGATCCGGTTTCGGGGAGAGCCTATTCTCGATCTTTCGATCTCCGAGCGGGCAAGGCTCGGGATCAGCCTTGCCTTTCAACAGCCGCCCGCGGTGAACGGCGTCTCTCTATCAGCCCTGTTTAAGGCGATGGGGATCGAGGGGGAGACAATCGACAAGCTCGCGAAAGACCTCAACATGGGAGGGCATCTCAACCGCGACATTAACGCCGGCTTCTCCGGCGGGGAGATGAAGCGCGGGGAGATGCTGCAGCTCCTGGCGCAGGAGCCCGAACTGGTCCTCCTCGACGAACCGGAATCGGGGGTGGATGTCGATAGCATCCAACTCCTCACCCAGATCACGCGGAGGCTCTTCCAGAAGGAGATACCAATCCGTGAGCGCACCACCGGGGGAATCATCGTCACTCACACCGGGAGCATTCTCGAACACCTCCACGCCAATCGCGGGTACGTAATGATCAATGGGAGGTTGATGTGCTCAGGTGCCCCACTCGACATCTTTACGCAGATCAGGCGGCACGGGTTCGGTGATTGCATCCAGGAGTTCGAGCAAGGAGGGAACGATCATGACTGACTCTCAGGAGAGATCTCTCGAACGGGTCGGTTACGACACCAGTGGGGAAATGAACCGCTCTGCCTCCTTCCTGATCGAGGATGAATCCACAAAAGAAGCGACCTCCAAGGAACAGGACTTGGTGATGGCCTCGATGCGCGAGGCACGGCAGAAGTACCCCTGGGTGAAGGAGTTGGAATTCAGCCTCGTCAAGCGAGATAAGGACGAGTTCACCCGACTAGTTGCTTCCCACGAGGACGCCGCCGGGAACTTCATCCACGTGGCACGTGGGGCGAAGATTGCCTTTCCCGCTCAGTCCTGTTTCCTGTTGAAGACGCAACGCTACGAGCAGATCCTCCACAACATCATCGTCCTTGAACCGGGTTCACAGCTCCACCTGATCACCGGTTGCACGACCGCCTCCTACCGGACTGCTGGTCGCCACGTCGCGATCACCGAGATCTTCGTGCGTGAAAAGGCGCAACTTACGTACACCATGATCCACGACTGGGCTCCCGAGGTCGAGGTTTTCCCACGCTCGACGATCACGGTCGCCCCTGGGGGAAGCTATATCTCGAACTACGTCGCGTTGACAAAGGTGAAACACATCGAGACGGACCCGGTCGCTATTGTTAATGCCGGCGCAACCGCGCGGTTCAACTCGATCATCTACGCGAAGAAAGGATCCCATCTGGATATCGGAGGGAGGCTTCTCCTGCGCGGCGAAGGGGCGCGGGGGGAGATCCTGAGCCGGGTCGTCGCCGAGGGGAGCCGGGTAATCTCCCGCGGGTACATCGAAGGGGCGAGTGCCAGCACAAAGGGGCATATGGAGTGTAACGGAATCCTCCTCGATGAGGCCGCCTCAATCTACGCGATCCCCGAACTGGAAGCGATCGACCCGGATACCGAGCTCTCGCACGAGGCCGCCGTGGGGAAGATCGCCGGCGAGCAATTGAACTACCTGATGGCCCGCGGCCTCTCCCTGGATACGGCGAGGTCCCTGATCATTCGCGGGTTCCTCGACGTCAAGATCGAGGGGCTCCCACTGTCATTGCAGAAGGTAATCGATACTATGATCGAACAGGCAACGAAGAAAGAAGCAATCTAGCCGCGTTCTCCCAAGCGGCTGGAAGAGCTCCCTTGAAACAGAACCGCTAAAAAATGGAGGCATTCGAGGCCACGCTATGGGGGAGATCTTAGAACCTAAAACGACCAGGAGGTTAATATGCACGAGATGACCAAAGCCAATCTGGAGGCGGCGTTTGCCGGCGAGTCTCAGGCTCATATGCGCTACCTTGCTTTCGCAGCAGCCGCGGAAAAGGAGGGGCGGCCGAACATCGCCCGCCTCTTCCGAGCAATCGCCTACGCCGAGCAGGTACACGCCATCAACCACCTGCGCGAGCTTGCCGGAATTAACGACACCAAGACGAACCTGCAGGGGGCGATCGATGGAGAGAACTTCGAGGTGGCCGAAATGTATCCCGCGTACGACGCGGTCGCCAAGCTTCAGAACGAATCCGGAGCGGTCCGCTCCATCCACTTCGCCATCGAAGCGGAGAAGATCCACGCCAATATGTATACGCAGGCCAAACAGGCAGCAGAATCCGGGAAAGATGCCGAGATCGGCAAGGTCTATATCTGCCCGATCTGCGGGTATACCGCAGAAAGGGAAACCCCGGAGAAGTGCCCGGTCTGCGGTGTCCCAAGAGACAAATTCAAGGAATTCTAAGGAGGAAATGATGCGATTAGGGAATCTGCTCAAGACAGCGGAAAAAGAAGGGAAGGAAAAGCACGTCCCGGTGATCGAACTCGTCGCCTGCCCCGCCTGCGGGGAGAAGGTTGTCAAGATCACCGTCGGGAAGGAAGTTCCCCACCCAAACACGATCGAACACCACATCAAATGGATCGCCCTGTTTGGGGTGAAAGACAGGGGGGCGGTGCACGTAGCAACGCTCGACCTCGGGCCAACCTACGGGGTCCCTATCGTGGTCACTCATGCCAACCTGGAAGGAATAAGCGAGCTGATCGCCCTCGAGTACTGCAATATCCACGGCCTGTGGGAGAGCTCTCTCAAACTCTAAATAGAAGGAGGTTCTAGCATGGCAGAAGAAGGGAAGACCTACGTCTGCGACATCTGCGGGCAAGAAGTGAAGGTAACGAAGACAGGTGCAGGGACGCTCGTCTGCTGCGACGTGCCGATGCACATCAAGGAGTAGTAATCTGATCGATTCTTTCTTGGATGTAACTCCTGGCACTAAGGCGTCCTGCGAGGCAAACAGGGCGCCTACTTGCATCCGTATCACAACCAGTAGAAAAAACTGCTCCTTAGGTGTATGCCCGCAGTGCATTGGAGGTACACCATGAATAGGCTTTCGGTCTCAGTCGATCCCGAGCTCCTGGAGGAGAGCAAGCGGTTGGCAGGTGTGAGGACCAAGCGCGAGGCTATTGAGGTGGCATTGCGGGAGTTTGTGCACACACATCACCTACAGGAACTCGCGCAGTTGGCTGGATCAGGACTTATGGATATGTCGCCTGGAGATCTTAAGAAGTGGCGCGCTTCCGATAGGAAGACAGCCTGATGAACAAGGAGTTGGCACTGCTCGATACATCGGTCCGGATTCACTATCTTCGATCCGCTGGTTAACAGGAGCTGAAGACAGCGGTGAAAAGGGCACTTATCGAAAGGCGTGTGCTATCATGCTCGGTAGTAAGAACGGAGATCCTCGTTGGTTCCCGGGACGAGAAAAGCTTTGCTAAGCTATCGGAGCACCTTGAAGCAGTACCTGTTATTCCGATCGATGGAACTGTTTGGGAAGGGGCGGCATGTTTAGGATACACGCTGCGAAAGAAGGGGTGTTACCATTTCTCTTCACTGATCATGCCCATCGCTGAGGTTGCCATGCAAAGAGAAGCTGTGCTGTGGCACGCAGACAATCACTTTGGAAATTTGCACCATTGTTCCGCTTCACACGAGGAGCTTCTGCCGTTGAGTAGTGGCTAGAGCTGCTCGCGAGGTATGATAGCACGTGAGCACATACTCCTCGCAGAACTGCAATATATGTCAAACCTGATCTTATTAGGGTTCTTAGCAAGCCTCGCCGCGGGGCTGGCGACCGGTGTGGGGGCGCTTCCGGTCCTTTTTGTCAAGCGGCCGTCCAAGCGCTATCTCGACCTGATGCTCGGTTTTGCTGCCGGGGTGATGCTTGCCGCCACCGCGTTCAGCCTCCTTATCCCGGCAATCGAAGATGGAGGGGCGTGGGTGGCGGTCGGTGGTCTTCTCTTCGGGGCGTTGATCCTCCACTTGATCGATCGGTTCGTCCCGCACGAGCACTTCATCCGCGGCCACGAAGGTCCCTCCTCGCGGCTGCGCAAGATCTGGCTCTTCGTCATCGCGATCACGATCCACAACTTCCCGGAGGGGTTGGCTGTGGGGGTCGGATTTGGCAGTGGTACACTCGGTCCGGCGATCGCGCTCGCAATTGGGATCGGGTTGCAGAACATGCCCGAGGGGCTTGCTGTAGCGCTCCCGCTGGTCGGCGAGGGGTATAGCCGGGGGCGCGCCCTCCTCTACGCCACGCTGACCGGATTAGTGGAGCCTATCGGTGGGCTGATCGGCGTCGCATTAGTGATGATCGCAAGGCCGCTCCTCCCGTGGGGGCTCGCCTTCGCCGCCGGAGCGATGCTGTTCGTCATTTCGGATGAGATCATCCCCGAGAGCCATAGAAACGGTCACGAGCGCCTGGCCACCTTCGGGGTGATGATCGGCTTTGCCGTGATGATGCTCTTGGACGTCCTTCTTGGTTAGTACTCCGGCCGCAGGCCAAACTCTGCTGATTCCACCCACTCCAACGGCCGGTCGAAGTACTCGGAGAGGCTGCTCACAATCAGATAGTGCCCTAGTTCCTGCATTGCCAGCGTGGTGAAGAGCTTCTTTATCCTGTCGTCATCAGCGGAAGCAGCTTTCTCCTCGTAGAATATGCGTGTCGCCTGTTCGATCTCCATCGCCTTCTGCAGTATCTCCTTCATCGAGGCATCGGTGGAGATGACGTTCTGTCCTTCCTTCACCGCCCCTTCGACAAGGCCGAGTACCTGTTTAGGAAGAAGAGATGTCTCCAACGTACCGTACGTCCCGCGTTTCATCTCAGCGAGCGCCGTGGCGTGCCCTTTCTCCTCTGCTGCAAGGAGATCGAGGATCTTCTTGGCACTAGGATCGGTCACTCGGTGTTGTGCTTCCTCGTAATAGGCACGTGCTCGTTCCTCCAAACTGAGTGCATCATCCAGAACCGTCATCTATCCTCCTCTTCTGTTTACGACATCACTCGATCATCCACAGTTCTGTCGATCTATTTCCCCATTTTGTTGTTCCCATTATCCCGACTCTACTCCATCCTACCGAGTGCGTAAACTCAGGCTAGCGTTCCTTTTCTACTGCTTGTCTTCAAGCTCGAACCCTAATTTCAAGCATTTTACCGCAGAGGGCGCTGAGGAATTGAGAGATCGGGAGATTGGGAAGTTCAATCAACTAGGCTCTATTCATGTTAGATGTTGGCATTGATGGATCAACAGGAACCTAGTGCAGTTAGGAACCAAGCTTGAGGGGTTAGCGCGTTAGCATTGCCATCTAGCCAACGATACCATCCGAGGTAGTTAGGTAGATACTTTGTC
>JAUWNQ010000084.1 GCA_030612565.1 Candidatus Bipolaricaulota bacterium
CTGGTCGCAGAGGACGGGTACACGCAGTCGATCTCCTCGCAGCTTATCGCACACGATGACCGCTTCATCGTTGCCTTCACGCGAGACGGCCTCTTCCTCGATCCGGCACAGAGCGGGTACATGCGCTTTGTCTACGATGACTCCGTCCTCTTCCCAGCGGGAACAAGCCTCAGGAGCGTAAAGTTTCTCTCTTCGATCGAGGTTGAACTCCAGTAGGGAGATGCGATGAGCGCGAAGACGAGAGAGAGACGACCACTCTTAGAGATCCGCGAGATCGTCCTCGTGGCGCTCCTCGCATCGATCGGGGGAGTCCTCTCGACCGACGTCGGCTACCTCGGGAACCTGATCAATCGTCTGTTCGGGGTCCCGTTCGGGGCCGGGCAGTTGATCGCGGGGCTTCACGTCCTGTGGCCGATCCTCGCCCGCCTGCTCATCGGGAAGTTCGGTTCGGGGACGCTGACCGGGGTGACCAAGGGGGCGATCGAGCTCCTCTCCGGGGGGACGCACGGGGTGGTGATCGTCCTTATCTCCCTGGTGGAGGGGCTCCTCATCGACCTTGGGATGGGAATCTCCCGCCGTCCCTCACTCTTGTTGACGATGCTCACCGCGGCTATCGCCTCGGCATCGAATGTCTTTATCTTCCAGGCGATCTACCTCTCAGGGGTCTCACCGACGTTCATCCTGGTAATGGCAGGGCTCTCCCTCGTCTCCGGGGCGTTCTTCGGCGGGTACCTGGGGTGGGACGTCCGCCGATTCCTGATCGCCTCGCGTCTCGTCCCACAGAGAGCGGAGGAACCAGTCTCTCGTGTCTCCTCGTGGTGGAGGCGCCTTCTCACCCTCACCACGGTGTTAGCTCTTCTCGCAGGTGGGGTCTACTACTACACATCGGTCTACGATCCCTTTTCGTCTCCCGACAGCGCGCGGATCGAGGGGGCCCTGTTGTCACCGTACACCTTCTGTTACTCGGATTGGGGAGAACACGCGGTGACGATCATTGCCGAGCTTCGCGGGAGTTCCACCTACGTCCCACCGCAGGAGTACACCGGGGTTCCTCTATCCCTCATCCTAAAAAAAGGAGAACCGAAGGAGGGGGCAGATACAGTGAAGGTGATTGCTGAAGATGGGTACGAGGCGAGCTTTGACCTACCCACAGCTCTCGATGATGAACAGGTGATACTCGCCATCGATAACGGTCGGCTGCGTCTGATCGCCGCGGGATACGATGGGGCGTACTGGGTGAGGAGGGTGAGCCGGATTGTCGTGCGGTAGAGAGACGGGATTGATGGATTGAGTGATTTAGCGATTGAGGGATTGAGTAATTCAATTTCCCGATTTCAATCTAGGGCAGGCTGTAGAGGAGCGATGATCGAGATCGAGAAACTCTGCATCCATTATCCGGATCGGGCGCACCCAGCGATCGATCGCCTCACCGAGACGATCGAGCACGGTGAAGTCATCGTCCTCACCGGGCCGTCGGGGTGCGGGAAGTCGACTTTGTGTAGGGCACTGGCCGGTTTCATCCCGGAGATGATCCCGGCAAAGGTCTCGGGAGAGATCACGGTCGATGGGGAGTCGGTGTGGACGGCCGATCCCGCACGGATCGCGACCCGTCTTGGGTTGATTCAGCAGGACCCGGACGCGCAGATCTGTACCCTCAACGTGTGGCAGGAAGTCGCGTTCGGCCCGGAGAACCTCTGCCTTCCGCCCGGCGAGGTGGCCTCGCGGGTTGAGCAGTGCCTGGCCTTCGTCGGGATCACGCACCTGGCCGAGCGGACGACAACGACCCTCTCCGGGGGAGAGAAGCAGCGCCTGGCGATCGCGTCGATCCTGGCGATGGCCCCGGAGACGATCCTCCTCGACGAGCCGACCGCCAACCTCGACCCGGAAGGAGCGCAGGCGGTCTTCAATCTCCTGCGTGAGCTTCGTGATCAAGAGGGTCGCACCCTGGTCGTGGTCGAACACCGCCTTGCCCCGCTCCTCCCTCTCTCTCCACGGGTGTTGGTGATGGATAAGGGCGGGATCGTCGACCGCCGCGCGACCCGGCAACACGAAGACCTCGTCGCCCTCGGGTTGCGAGCCAACTGGCTGCGTGCCCACGGGCTACAGCCCCACGGGGATCTCGATCTCCCGGCCCCGGGTAAACGCGGAGAGGTTGCACCTCTCCGGGTGGAGGATCTCACCTTCGGATATGACGGAACGCCCCTTCTCGACCGGCTCTCTATCACCGTGGAGCCGGGTGAGATTCTCGGGATCATCGGCCCGAACGGTGGTGGAAAGACGACCCTCCTGCGACTCATCGCCGGTCTGGAGGAACCGGGCGCCGGGCGGATAATTCGCTCCAGAGAGAGCGTGCTCGGCTCCCTCTTCCAGCACCCCCATCAGCAGATCTTCGAACGGCCCGTGAGAGGAGAGGTTGCGCTCGAGGGGGGGGAAATCAGCGATGAGTCGCTCCGTCGCTCCCTCGATGCGGCGAACCTGTCTGGCTTGGGAAGTGCCGCACCGCTCTCGCTCAGCCTGGGGGAACAGCGGCGGTTGACCCTGGCGACAACCCTCGTCCGCGATCCCGATCTCCTCCTCCTCGATGAACCGTTCATCGGGCAGGATCGTGCAAACGTCGCCTGGATCATCGCAAAGATCCTCGCTGCTCGCGCAAAGGGGGCGGTGATCCTCCTCGTCTCACACGACATCCCGCTCGTCAATTCCCTGTGCGATCGACTCCTTTACCTGGGGGCGGAGTCGATTATCGGGGATCCAAGAACGGTGAGTGCCCGGCTACAGATAATAGGGAAGGACGCGTTCACCCCAGGCTACTGGGAAGGTGAGACGACATGATCCCGCACGTCTCCTACTCCATGGGAGTGAAGGGGCTCCACCGCGCCTCCCCCGAGGCGAACCTGTTGCTCCTGCTCGGTTTTCTCACCGCTGTCCTCGCCGCCCCAGGAGTGCTCGTCAAACTGGGGGCTCTCGCTCTCATATTCATCCTTGCCGCGCTATCGGGGGAGAGGGTGCGCGCGTTCCTTCGCAGCACACGCTTCGTACTTATATTGGCGGCCTGCCTCTTTGTTGCCCAGGCGAGCTCCATCCGTGAGGGAGAGATGGTCTTCTCGATCGGCCTGACCATCACCGATCAAGGGCTCCTCTTCGGCGCACAGATGGCCCTTCGATTCCTCGTCATCCTCTCCTCCAGCATGCTCTTCGTGATGGTGACCGACCCCGACCGGTTCGCCCACTCGCTGATCCGCCTGGGGATTCCGTACCGCTATGGATTCATCCTCGTCCTCGCACTGCGGTTCGTACCGTTCTTTCGTCAGGAGCTGAAGACCGTGCGGGAGGCGCAGCAGGTACGCGGAGTCTCCCCATCGATCCGTAACTTTTCCGGTCTTCGCAAGGCAATTCACTACACCTTCCTCCCGGTCCTCGTCTCGGGGTTGACGCGTGCCGACAGCATAGCCATCTCCATGAAGGGACGATGCTTCGGCCTTCATCCGAGACGTACCATCTCACAGGAGAACCATTGGGGAAGGATGGACTGGATTGTTGTGGGGCTCTTCCTACTTCTGATTGGGATTACCATTGTTGCCAGGAGGTATACGTGGCTGTAGAGACGCGCTTGAGACGCTGGTATCTCGTGGCGTTCATCGCCTTGATCGTGGCGGTCGTAGCCCCGTTCATCGTTCGCCTCGCAATGCACGCCGATGAGCCGACAGTTGAGATTGTCAGCCTAGATGGAATCACCCGTAAGGTATCACTCTCCGAGATGAAACGCATGCCGATACTGACGCGGGAGGGGATCTACCAGAACCAGTTTGAAAACTGGCGCGATCAGGGGATGTACACCGGGGTGCGATTGATCGACCTCATCGGATCTGCGGTCGATTATCGCTCGATTCGCGTCGTCGCTGCAGACGGCTATGAGATGCCGATCGAACGGGAGCGTGTAGAAGACCCTGACTACCCGATGATCCTCGCCTACGTATTTGACGGGCTGGAAGTCCCCGCTTGGGAGACAGGCTTCCGCATCGTCGTTCTCCCCGAAGATGGAGCCGTGAGCAACGCCGAGTACAACGCAGTATCC
>JAUWNQ010000155.1 GCA_030612565.1 Candidatus Bipolaricaulota bacterium
ATCATGGTCCTTACAGCCTTCTCCTGGGCGGCGATTGCCTCCACCTGTCTGTGGCCGATCCTCGCTGGAATCTACTGGAAAGGAGCGACGCGTTGGGGGATCATCGCCTCGATGACGAGCGGGTTGACGGTAGCACTCATCTGGATGGCGCTCGGTTCGCCGTTTGGCCTGCACGGGTTCATCCCTGGTACGACCATGGGGCTGATCGCGCTCGTCGTAGTGAGCCTCGTCACCCCCAAACTCCCGCAGGAGCACCTTCAGCAAGTTTGGGGAGGGGGAGACTCGGGGACACGGAGACGCGAAGAGTGAAAACCAATATTCCTTGGCGACCTTTGCGGCTTGAGCGAGCATAGCGAGCGGGCGAGAGACAAGGCTTATGACTCTCGCAACGACGGTCGCCTAGTGTGGTAAGGAGGATGAAACGATGAAGCGCAAACCTTTTCTCATCGGCCTTAGCGTGATAGTCATCCTGGTTGCCGCGGCAGCAGGTGTGTACCTCCTAACCGACATTGGAAGAGGACCTATAGACACGGTTTCCATTTGCCTTACTGGACCACTGGATGCACGATCAACTGGGATCGCCCTCGCTCAGGGGGAGGGGGGGTTCTTCCGTAAGAATCGCCTTACGGTAAGCTTTGAACCGGGGAGCGGGCGGATCGATCCTGTTCGTTCGGTCGCATCAGGGGTGGACACGTTCGGCATTGCGAGCGCCGAGGAGATCATTGTCGCACGATCGCGCGGCCTACCGCTCGTCGCCGTGGCCGCGCTCCTTCAGCACCCTGTTGAAGATCACGAGAGCGATACCTATACAGAAGTCCTCTTCACGACGGATAAGACGGTTTCGCAGTCTGCAGAACAGGTTAAGCTGTTCCTGAGCGCTCTCCTGCGTGGATGGCAAGAGGCCGTCGATCATCCCGAGAAGGCGGTCTCGACGCTCGTTTTGCAGTACGGAGGGCTCGATCAAGAGCACGAGCTCGCGGCGCTGCGGGCGCTCATTCCCTCACTCACAGTGGCTATCAACGGGAGAATCGGCTGGATGGAATCCACACGGTGGGAAGCACTCTATCTGGGATTGGAGGCCAAGGGCCTCCTCGACGATCGGTTCGATCCCTCCGAGGCCTATACCACAAGGTTCATCGAGGAGATCTACGAACGCGATTAACGTAATTGTTTCACCACGAAGGACACGAAGAGCACGAAGAAGGACGCTGAGGAATTGAGAGATCGGAAGATTGAATGATCGGGAGATTGGAGGTTCAATCACTCAATCACTTACTCGCTCAATCATTCAATCCTGCTCCTCCCTCTCTGCGTACTTGGGGGGTGTAGTAGTCGATTTGGAATTTACTACACCCCCCGAGCGTCCTCGGCGGTGAAAGCTTCTGTTTGGCTTCCGGCCTTGCTCCGCAACCTGCACGGAGAAGAGGTTTGTGTAACAGCTTGGATTAACGTATGAACCGCGCTACCTCGAGCTCGTCTCCTGGGGAAATCGTCCCGATGAAGGTGCGAACCTCTCCGTCCACGCTCGTTCTTACTGTCCAGGCTGTTTCGCCCTCTGCACGGCAGGCCTCGTAGTAGTCGATGAACACCACATACTCCCCGGAAGGGGCCTCTTTGTGCGGCCAGTAGATGTTCTCCGGCCCACCGTGTGAGATCGGGTTGCACCAGTCGTCCCAGTCCTGCTCCCCTCCACTCGCGGGAGAGGAATTCCACCAGCAGATGTCCTCACCCGCTGGATCGATGATATGAAGATCAAGGTCAGCTGTGCTCTCCCACGTGAGGGTCACCTGGACATCACCGGTTCCGAGGAGCTCGGGAGGGACCGTGAAGGTCGTCCCGGCAGAAGAGCGGCGGGGTTCGACATGTGGGGAATGTTTGACCGGGCCATGATATCGACATCGGCCTTGCGGAGGAGCCAGGGCGCGAGCCCACCGATCATGGTATCGTATATCCGGTAATCATCGGTGATGTTCCAGATCGCGTTCTGCGCGTACGGACTATCCCAGACCTCTTTCGCGTCGATCGCGTCGAGGAGTCTCAGTAGCTGCTGCGCCTCATCATATGCCCACTCCGTAAGAGCAGGCGCGACATCCAAGCGTGTACCAGCATCGGGCGGGCCCATCTTCCAATCGAGACAGAACGTCCAGATACCCTCATCCCTCACTTCCTGGTTCGCTGGGAGGTGCACGTCAAGATCCCGGCTTATGACCATGTTCTGATCCTCGGGAGCCTTGGTGAGCAGAACATCGCCCCTTCGTACCTCAAGAAGGTAATCCTGGGTGTTAGACCCGTTAGAGAGGATGGTCACCCGATTGCCAAGGTAGCCACCCCGACTGATAAGGGTGATAAGGCCGAGCCTCACGCCCTGTTCCAACGAGATCGATTGTTGCGCAAAGGCAGTAGCAAAGAGGACTACACTCGCTAGGATGAGAAGCAGCAAGACCCTGAACTTCAACAACGTAATCGCCTCCTTTTTACAACGAGTCAGCCTGTGCGAGGAAGATTATAGCCGATCCCCCCTTATTGAGAAGCAGTGGTTTCTATCGCAGGACGAAGAAGGCAACGCCGAGGGTGATGAGCGCCGCTGCCGTGATCGGCCCGGCCATCCTCCGTATGAAAGAAGGGAGTGATGTTCCGAAGTACTCGAGCGATACCGAGATGCACGGGTGAATCGGAGTGATGATGTATCCGAGGAAGATGGAGAAGAAGGTCACGGCAAACGCTGCCCCTGACATCGTCCCATAGGTAGAAATATAGATAGGTATGATTATCGACGCCGGTG
>JAUWNQ010000142.1 GCA_030612565.1 Candidatus Bipolaricaulota bacterium
GTACCTCGCGCTTTAGCGGTACATTCGATGTTGCCCCTCGCTTAATCCAAGAGCGGAGACACCCTGAAGTAATGGTGCTTTCGCGGCTCAATACCCGGCTCACATCTGCCCCTGTCAACGCTTCGCCCATGTCCTTGCGGCCACCGGCGCATGACTCGGGGTCAGGGTGAGGCGCTACCCCTTCCCTGCATAGGACTTCCACCTACAACACACCTCCGACTTTTAACGGCGCTTTCTGGACTTTCACCACCCCCTCCATGCCGGTTTTCACCGGCGCTTTCACTCATTACTGACCATTTACAACTGTTGGCATTGGACACGGGTTCCGACGCCTTGAGATCGCTATCCCTTCATGGCCAGGACCAGGCCCGTAAGGAAGGGGATCAACCACACCGACCAAACGAAGATGCTGAACTTATGGAAGTTGAGGCTGGCTCGTTCTTTCTTGCGGATGAGAACGATCGTCGCCCAGATTGCATGAATGATCATCAACAGTATCGCAGCAGTCCCCGTTACGCCATGAATGCTGAACGTGAATGCACCAGAAATCATGCTCATCAGGGTTGTCCCCGACGTATCGGCTGCCAATCCGCCCCAGAAGAAGACCAAGTGCCATCGTTTCAGTTTCCCGGAAAGTTTCTCGGCCCAAACACCTATCGAGTAACAGGTCAGAGCCAAGATCATGCACACAATCGCAAAAAGAAGTGTGAGCGTCATCTCCCCTCCGTGCTCCTTCTCGAAGATCGCAGAACGAGCTGTTCCAAACTAGTCGATCCCTCCGTTGCTACGATATGATCGGCCCACAGGGATTCGATGTCGTAGAATTCGCGTGCCTCGCTTACGAATACATGCACCATGAGTTCCCCGTAGTCGAGCACGATCCAACGCCTCTCGGATAGCCCCTCCCGATGGATCGCTTTCAGCGGGAATTTTGACATCAGGTTGGAGACGATTGCCTTGACGTGAACGGGGTTCTCCCCTCCGGCGATCACGAAGTAATCGGTGGGGATCGGGGAGTTCCTAAGATCGATTACGACGATATTCTTCCCCTTCTTTTCAGCGATCAGGTCGATCGCCGAGCGGAGGAGCCGGTCGTCATCCATTCTCCACCGTGAACCCTGCCCCGATGACCAGCAGGAGGGCCGTTCCTGTCGGTGCGGCGGGGAGTTCCTCGTAGTGTGGGGCGAATTCCTCTGGTCTGACGACAGTCGCTCCGATGGGAAGAGCCTGCTGCAGCACCCATGCTTTTGCAGTCTCGGTCAGAACTACGATGTATGTCTCCTCGTATCCGAAGCTGTCGGCGTTGTTCGCCGGCAGGACCTTGAACCCTTTCCTCTTCAGGTACTCGCTCGTATCCGCGGCCGCGCGCAATGTCCCATTTCCGTTGTACACCGCAACGCTGATCTCATCGGGTGTGAGGAGATCGATCCCTTTGATGAGCCGCGCGACGATCTGCTCCATCTGCACTGCCTGCGGCTCCAGGTAGCTGGCCTCATCGATCGTGACAGGGGTTCCAGGGATGATCGCCATTTGGATCTGGTTCAGGTTCAGTTCCTGTACAAGCTTGGCCAGGTCGTACAGATCGATCAGCGAGAGGTCTGTGTGCAAGTAGGGATAGATATCCTTCACCGTCTTGCGGATCGAAGCGAGATCTTCGTTCTGAAACCCATTTGCCAGTAGGGCGGTGATAAGCTTCTGCTGGCGCGCGATTCGTGCGATGTCTCCTGTCTCCCCACGGTAACGGATGTAGTCGAGGGCCGTTTTTCCGTCGAACGTTTGGCTCCCCGGTTGGATGTCGATATGAAGTGGCGGGTCGGCCCGCTCGTCGTCGTAGACCATCCTTTCCTCCACGGTGAGAGTGACCCCGTTGAATAGATCGATCAGGTGCTCAAATCCGGCAAAGTCCAGGGTGACGTAGAACGGAACCTCGATTCCGAGGAGCGAGGAGACCGTCTGGCGAGCGAGCTTCGCCCCACCGTTTGCGTACGCGGCGTTCAGCTTGTGGAACTCGCCGTTTGCGAACTTCACCCGCAGATCGCGCGGAAGTGAGATCAGCACGACGTCCTTCTCCGGGGCGAGGCTGAGAAGCATCATCGTGTCGCTTCGGTTCGTCGTTCCGGCCTTATCGAGACCGAGAAGGAGGATGTTAGTCCGCTCCCCTTGCGCGACGAGGCGTCCCACGTGACGCTGGGTGGCAAGATACCACCCGATCACAATCCCGACGACGACTACTATCGATACTGCGGCGATCAGGATCTGTTTACGCATCGTTTTCCCCCTCATAAGTGAGCCTTAAGGTCGACGCTATCACAAGAAGGCGAGAATGTCAACCGCTATGGGGGTTGACAGGGATGAGTGGAGGGGTATCCTTGCGGGTGCGAGAAGGGCTTCGCGGACAAATCTTTTTCTCCTATGAAACAGGGGCTTTCAGTGCAAAGCGCGCAGGGAAAGTAAGAGGTTGGGAGATCGTATGAGGGTTTAGTGATTGACTGATTGAGTGAATGATTGAGTGAGTGATTTGACCTCCCAATCCCCCGATCACTCAATGATTCAATCGTTTAATCATTCAATCCCCCGATGATTCAATCTATAAATTATACGATCTTCCGATCTCTCAATTCCTCAGAGGCCCGAGTGGAGGCTCTTTATGACGTCGGGAAATAAACGCATGCGTATCGGCATCCTCACTTTCGGGTGCCGGGTGAATCAGTACGAGACGCAGATGATGCACGAACGATTGGAATCGCGGTACGATATCGTGCCCGGTGACGCCGACCTCTACCTTGTGAGCGCCTGCACGGTCACCTCCCTTGCCGAGCGCAAGGCCCGCCAGGCGATGCACCGTTTGCGCCGGGAGCAACCAAGGGCGAGGATCCTCCTCGTCGGCTGCCTTGCCGACGCC
>JAUWNQ010000022.1 GCA_030612565.1 Candidatus Bipolaricaulota bacterium
TGTGGGTGGCGTAGGCGTAGACCATGTATACCTTGCCCAAGCCGGTCTTTGGGTCCCAATCGACCGGCGCACTCTTTGCCCAGCCCTCGCCAGCTGGGTCGAGGTTCCTCATCCAGAAAGCCTGTGCGATCTCCTGCAGGCGAACGGGGATCTCTTCCTTTGGGATGCCCTGGTCTTCGCCAACGGCGTGGATCCGTTCCTTGAGCTTCGCCGCGGCGTCGAGGCTGGCGAGGCCGCTCATCATTGTCCCCCGCGAGGCGACCGTCGGGCCGCTGTCAGGGACGCGGGAGCTATCCACCTGCGCGATGTGGATGCGAGCAACCGGAACAGAGAGAGCCTCGGAAGCGATCTGGGTGAGGGCGGTAATCAGGCCTTGTCCCCTCTCGACAGTCCCCACGGCGAGGCCGATCGAGCCATCCGCTTCGAGTTTCATGTATGCGCCCGCCTTATCGAGGAACGGTGCCTTCCCCCCGAGTCCGACCCCGTAGATGACGGACGAGATCCCAAGGCCACGGCGGCGATCGCGTGATCTCGCGTTGAACTCCTCCCCCTTACGGAGCCGCTCTTCCCAGTGAGCCAAGCGGCTCGCTTCCTCGATCGTCTCCAACAGGCCCACGCTCTCGTTCAATCTCTGCGCCGTAGCGGTCTCATCGCCCACCACAAGCGCGTTGCGACGCCGGATCTCCAACCGGTCGATCCGCAACCGGTTGGCGAGACGGTCCATCTGTGATTCATGGGCGAAGATCACCTGCGGGCTCCCGAACCCGCGGAACGCCCCGCAGGGGACGGTGTTCGTCGCCACGGAGCGCCCGTCGATCTTCACGTGTGGGATCCGGTACGGTCCGGCCGCGCTCATAAGCCCACGCCACAGGACCGCCGAGGAGAGGGTTTGATAGGCGCCGGCGTTGTAGATAAAGTCGACCTCGATCGCGGTGAGGGTCCCGTCTTTCCTCGCCCCGCTCTTGTAATGAACAACGGATGGATGGCGCTTGCTCGATGTGAAGATGTCCTCGGTGCGGTCATAGATGAGCTTCACCGGACGGCGCGCCTTCCACGCGAGGAGGGCGGCGAGCGACGACACGAGGGAAGGAACGTCCTCCTTCCCGCCGAATGCCCCTCCGGTTGTCGTCTGCACCACCCGCACTTTGGACAAGGGAAGACCGAGGACCCGTGCAACAGCCCCTTGCACGTAGAACGGACACTGCATCGTCCCGTAGATCGCCATTGCCCCGTTCTCCTCAGGGACGGCGATCGCCCCCTGCGTCTCGAGGTAGGCGTGCTCCTGATAGCCGGTGCGATACTCCCCTTCCACGATCACGTCGGCCTCGGAGAAGCCCTGCTCGACATCTCCCTTGCGAACGCGCATCGCGTTGAACAGGTTCGGGCTTTCCTCAACCGCTTCGGGGAGGGCGACCGCTGGAGCATCCGGTGATAGAGCCTTTATAGGATCGAAGACAGCGGGGAGCTCTTCGTAGTCGATCTTAGCCTCTAGCGCTGCTTCGCGAGCACTCGTCCGGTTCTCGGCGGCAAGAAGGGCGATCGGCTCGCCGACATAGCGGACGATCCCGTTGGCGAGGGCTGGTTGGTCGTCGTAGATGACGTGCACGACGTTCTCCCCGGGGACCTCATCAGAGGTCACCGTGCAGACGACCGCTCTCTCTTCCAAGGCCGGCGTGAGGTCGAGCTTCACGATACGTGCGTGAGGGACGGTACTTCTAACGACCGCCGCGTAAAGCATTCCGGAGAAGGCAAGGTCATCGACGAATTGCGCCTCCCCGCGGACCTTATCGATCGCGTCCGGACGGGAGATATCCTTTGGGATCAGATCTTGGCTTTTGGTGTTTGCTCGCTTCGTTGTGGAGTCGTCCATCGTCTTCTTACGGGGTCAGATCTTGCTGCTCGATATTCGAGACAACCAAATGCTAACAGACAGGATCTGACCCCCAGTCTTCCTACACTCGGCCTCCCATGGTGAGTGTAAGGATTGCTTTCTGCGTGTGCAAGCGGTTCTCTGCCTGATCGTATATCCAGGACAGCTCGTTGTCGCACACTTCGGGTTCGACCTCGTTACCACGGTCGATCGGCATGCACTGCAACAGGTAGCCAGGAGCACAGAGCTTCTTCTGCCGCTCTGCGGTGTAGCACCAATCCTGGTGCTTCTGCGCGAGCTTGAGTTCTTCCTCTTTTCCGATGTCGTATCGCTTGCTGGTGAACCAGTTGCGCGGGAAGACGACGGTTGCGCCATCGAGGGCCTTGTCCATATCGTGGACAACCTCGAACGAGCCGCCCGACTCGCTTGCCAGGTCACGGCACTGTTGCATCACGTTCGGGTCAAGGTCGTACTCGGGCGGGTTGGCGACGACAACGTCCATCCCATACATCGCCGAGATGAGGGCCGTCCCCTGCACCGAGCAGCGCCCGCGAACCCACGGGGTGTAGCCCCATGTGATCACGATCTTCTTCCCCTTCACGTCTCCCTGCAGCTTCTCGTGCATCGTGTAGATGTCGGTCAGCGACTGGCAGGGGTGGTTGATGTCCGATGCCATGTTGATGATCGGCACCCCGGCGTGCTCGGCGAACTTGCGCATAACCTCGTCGCCGTGGCCGTAGTAGTCGATCTGATCATCGAGGAGACGGATCCCGATCCCGTCGCAGAACCGGGCCATCGCCTTGGCTGTGTCCTTCACTGTCTCGCCCGCTCCTGGTTTGTCCTCGAGCGACAGGCGCATCGTACTCGGATTGAGGAATTGCGAGTGCCCCCCGAGCTGCGTCATCGCGGTCTCAAACGACATGCGCGTGCGTGTCGATCCGGCGAAAAAGAGCATGGCAAACGTCTTGTATTCGAGGTACGGATGCGGCTTGCTGCTGTAGTAGAGGCCTTTCATCTGATCGGTGACCTTCATCGCGATGTCGTACTCCTCGCGTGTCCAGTCAAGCTCGCTGATCAGGCTGCGCCCCTTTAGATCGAACCAACTCATGTGATCCTCCTTTATTATATGGATCAGCCCATGATCAGGGCCATCATCCCCTTCTGACCGTGCAGGCGGTTCGCCGCTTCCTCGATGATGATCGAGTTCGGCCCGTCTATTACCTCGTCGGTCACTTCCATATCGCGATCGGCCGGGAGGCAGTGCATATAGAAGGCGTCGTTCGTGAGGTTCATCTTCTCTTTCGTCGCGATCCAACCCTTGTTCGCCTCGAAGACTGCCTTCGCCTTCTCCGGGTCCATCACGCCCGAGCCGTCGGTCGGTTGAACGGTCCACGCCTTCGGATAGACGACATCCGCTCCCTTGAACGACTCGTCCATGTCATGAACGATCTTGAACGCCCCGCCGTTCTTTTTGGCGAGGTACTTAGTCGCGTTAAGCACGTTCGGGTCGAGGTCGAGCCCCTTGGGGTGAGCGAGGGTGACGTCCATCCCTATCATCGCCGCGGAGATGATTGCGCTCTGCGGAACGGCGAGCGGTTTCTCCACCGATCCGGAGTAGGCCCAGCTCATGACGAACTTCTTCCCCTGGAGGTTGTGACCGAGCTTCTCCTGCATCACCATCACGTCGGCGAGCGCCTGACAGGGGTGGTACATGTCATCCTCCATGTTGATCACAGGAACGCGCGACCACTTGGCGAACTCGCGCACGATCAGGTTCCCCTTGCCGTACTGCCACCCGGTCGGTTTCCCGTATATGCGGATGGCGATGGCGTCTCCCATCTCGGCGAGGACGCGGGCGACATCGGAGATTCGTTCGGTGGAGTACGCCTTCTCCTCACCCTTGAGCGCCGGTGTGTAGACCGCGCCGGGCTGCAGGAAGTGCGCGTGCCCGCCAAGCTGGGTCATCCCTGCCTCGAACGAGTTGCGCGTGCGGAGCGAGGAGTTGTAGAAGAGCATGTTGAGCGTCATGTCCTCCAAGATATGGTGCTTCTCGCGCCGGATCTGCTTTCTCTTGAGGTCGTGAGCGGTGTCGAGCATCGCTTCGATCTCATCCCGTGAAAAGTCAAGCCAGGTCAGGAAATCCCGACCGCGTAAACTGGTGTTGGACATACTAGCCTCCTGATATTTTGTTTTTTGGGTTCATAGGGTTTTTTGGGTTCATAGAGTTCATAGAGTTCATAGGGTTCGTTGGGTTTGCATTTACCATTCACCACTCACCATTCACCCTTTACCTAATTTGTTATAGTTGTTCCAGCTTTTCCTTCGAGGGCGTCTACAGCGCGATCGAGCGATGTGATGACCGCCCTCTCGCCGCCGGCCTCGATAAACCTGATCGCCGCGCGCACCTTCGGCTCCATCGATCCTTTTGCGAAGTGACCCTCGGCCTGATAACGCTTCGCCTCTTCGAGGGTGATGTGCGAGAGCCCTTTCTCCTGCGGTGTCTTGTAGTTCAGCTTTACCTGTTCCACATCGGTGAGGATGAGGAAGATCCTCGCCTCGACATCCACGGCGAGCCGTTCGCCGGCGAGGTCCTTGTCGATCACCGCATCGACTCCGGAAAGACCGCCATTATTTCTGACAACCGGAATCCCACCCCCACCAGAGGCGATGACGATCGAGCGTGCCTCGATCAGCTGTCGGATCGCCTCCTTCTCGAAGATCTCGATCGGATCGGGGGAGGGGACGACCCGCCGCCAGCCGCGACCGGCATCCTCCCGCACGTGATATCCCTTCTCATTCTCCAGCTTCCTTGCCTCTTCCTCGGAGTAGAACGGGCCGACCGGCTTAGACGGATTCTGGAAGGCTTGGTCGTCTTTATCGACGACGACCTGCGTCACCACGGTGGCGATCGGAATGCTCCCTTTGCCTCGCTCGCTGAGCAGGTTGTACAGGGTCTGCTGGATCATGTACCCGATCATCCCCTGGCTCTGTGCGCCGCAGACGTAGAGGGGCATCGGGGCGGCGACCTCCTTCGCGGCCTCGTTCTGTAGGAGGAGGTTCCCCACCTGCGGACCATTCCCGTGCGTAACGATGATCTTGTACTTACCGGATTCGACCATCTGCGCAAGCTGCTCGCAGGTCGTCTTGACGTTTGCCATCTGCTCGTCGAACGTCCCCTGCTGCCCGGGTTTCAAGATCGCATTCCCTCCGAGCGCGATCACCGTCACTTTTTTCTCGTTATTCATTCTATCACCTGTCCTTATCGTTGTATTTATGCTCTACCCAAAAGATATATCGAGGAAGAGCCCGCATGGGCTCCTACAGATTCGAATACTATAAGGAAGCCAGGAATACAGGAAAGATCAAAATCTTTGAGTTTCAAGAAATTAGTTCGCTGCTCGGATTTGTCTGTTTCCTGGATTCCCGGTTTCCTCATAAATACCAACCCAGTACTTCTACCATGCCTTCTTGAGAAGCGAAAAATCCTGGTTTCAGTCTTGTTAGCCATTCTGTTCGATCACCATCGAATTCAAGAACCGTGCGAAGAGATCGAGCACCTCGTACAGGGACGACAGCTCCAGGTACTCATCGGGTTGATGCGCCTGGGCGATGTCCCCCGGCCCATATATCACCAACGGAACGTCGATTCGCGGGACGATCTCCACCGCGTCGGTCGAGTAGGGGGCGATCTCCACTTTGGGAAGCGGTCGGTCGTTCCCAGTAACAGCGGCGAGGAACCCCTTTACATACGAGTTGCTCGCATCGCTGACAATAGGCGGTTTGTAGTTGTAGGTCTTGTACGAAAACCGTGCCCCAACGTGAGTCGCAGCATTCTCCCCCAGTTGCTTCACCAGGTCAAGGACCATACCCTTCTCCGCATCGGAGACGACACGCGAATCGATTCTAATCCGCGTCGTATCCGGGACGATGTTTACCTGCCACCCTCCGTCGATCTGGCCGATGTTGAGCGAGGTCCTCCCTCGCCCCGGGGTCTCCGGAAAACCCCTCGCCTCTTCGGCAAGCGCGAGACAGAACTCGGATGCCGGAAGGATCGTGTTGATCCCCTGTTCCGGCATCGAACCGTGCGCAGCCTTCCCCTCAAACATCGCCTCGACCCACAGCTCAGCTTTCTGACCGCAGTAGGCCTTCCCCCCGGTTGGCTCGGGAATGATGAGAAACTCGGCATCATCGATCAGGCCGGATTCGGCGACCATTGCTGCTCCCCGGTACCCGTTCTCCTCATCGGCGGTCAGGGCGAGGACGAGGCTCTTCTTGAGCGGAAGGGCCTTTTCAACGATCAGTTTCGCAATCTCTAGAATAATAGCCAGGCCGCTCTTCATATCCGCCGATCCCAGGCCGGTCACCCTCCCCCCATCAATCCGCGCCTCAAACGCGGGGACGGTCCACTTCTCCTCATTGGCGTTAACCGTGTCGAGGTGTGCACAGAGGACGATCGAGCCGGGCTCGCTTCCCGGAATCCGCGCCACGACAGAGCTTCGTCCTTCCTCCAGGGGAAGAAGAGTGGCCTCGATCTTGTTTTCGCCGAGGAACCCTTTTACAAAAGAGGCAATCTCATTCTCGTTCCCCGGCGGATTGGCGCTTCTGATACCGACCAATGCCTTCAGGAGCTCGACCGTCTCTTTCTGTATTCTTGCATCGATCTTGAGCAACGATTTCATCTCCTTACATAACCCGTCGCAGTTTGGGGTCCAAGCGATCCCGCAGCGCATCTCCCAACAGGTTGAACGACAGGACGGCCATCGCTAAGAACAGACCGGGGAAGAGTATGATCCACGGGGCACGGGTGATATAGGTTCGCCCCTCGTTCATCATCCCACCCCAGCTCGCGATGTAGGGGGGGATTCCCACTCCAAGGAAGTTGAGCGCTGCTACCTCCATGATCGAGAAGGCGAAGGTGAACGTCGCCTGCACGATCACCGGCGATAGCAGGTTGATCGAGATGTGACGGATGAGGATCCGCGACGGCCGCATCCCCAGCGCCCGCGCCGCCTCGACGTAGGTATTTTCTCGCAACGACAGGGTGGAACTGTAGACGACGCGCACCATTCGCGGTGCCCACACCATTCCGACCGCGATGATCACGTTCAGGATCCCCGGCTTTCCGAGGATCGCCATCAAGGACAAGGCAAGGATGATCGCGGGAAAGGCCATCATCGCATCGACGAAACGCATCACAATCAGGCCAAACTTGTCGTAAAATCCGCACAACATACCGATCGGAAACCCGAGAATAAGGGCGAAGGCAGAGATGGAGAACCCCAACAACAACGTTATCCGTGTCCCGGAGAGGGCACGGCTCAGGATATCACGGCCGAAGTGGTCGGTACCGAGAAGGTGTGTCTTGTTCGGCCCTTGCAGCCGATGCGACAGGTTCAGCGTATCAGCACCATAAGGAGCAATTGCAGGACCGGTGGCCGCAACAAACAGGAACGCTACAAGGATCGACGCGGCAAGGAGCGTTGTCTTGCGCTTGGTCAAGAACTTTACGACGGGAGAGACGAAATCTCTTAGCTTTTCTCTCAGCGTCTCATCGCGACCGTTCAATCTGTTTCCCCCTCTCTACTGATACCGAATTCGTGGATCCAGTGAAGCGTAGGTCAGATCCGTGATGAAGTTGATTACGACATACAACACCGCAAC
>JAUWNQ010000140.1 GCA_030612565.1 Candidatus Bipolaricaulota bacterium
CCAGAGTACGGTGACTTCGCCGATCTCCTCAATCGGGTATCAAGGCCCGAGATTCCGCGCATCCGGTTCACGAGCTCCCACCCGCGCGCCATGACACTGAAGGTGATCGAACAGATCGCCGAGCATGAGAACATCTGCAACCACATCCACCTCGCCTGCCAATCGGGGAGCGATCGCATCCTCAAGGAGATGAACCGCGGCTATACGAGCGACGCGTTCCTCGCTATAATCACGGCGGCGCGGCGGGCGATCCCAAGGGTCAATATCACCACCGACCTCATAGTCGGCTACCCCGGGGAAAGTGAGGTCGACTTTCGTGAATCCCTCGATCTCATAGAGGAGGCTCGTTTCGGGTCGATATTTGTCGCCAAGTACTCTCCTCGCCCAGGGACACGGAGCGCTGGACTCCCTGATGATGTCCCGCAAGAGGTGAAGAACGCGCGCCTGCAAGAGGTCCTCGAACGGCAGCGCACGATCGCTCTCGAAGAGAATCGTCGACAGATCGGCAGAATACTGACCATTCTAGTGGAGGGGAGACGGGGAGATGGGGCTTTCTACGGGCGTGCGGATGATCATCGCACCGTGGTCCTCCCTGAGACGGAGAAAGCCCGCCTGGGGGAGTTTATCCCGGTTCGTATCGAGGAGGCATCCGCCGGTGCTCTCACCTGTGAACGGGTACTTCCGGTTGCGTCAAAAGGAGCGCTATGATCATTACGGTGACACTCAATCCAACGATCGACAAGATGTACTGGGTCGATCAACTGAAGATGGGCCGGGTCACGCAGGAGGAGTTTCTCACCCGCGCGGTCAGAAGCGACACCTCCGCTGGGGGAAAGGGAATCAACATCTCGATCTTGCTTGCCCGCCTAGGGGTGGAAAACATCGCGATGGGGTTCGTCGGCGGACACACCGGCCATGTGGTCGTGCGCGACCTGCGCGACGAAGGGGTGACGACCAATTTCGTCTGGGTGAACGGGGAGACGAGGACCAACGTGACCGTACTCGAACAGGGACGGGAGCACATCCCTATCCTGATCGATGAGGAAGGGACCCCGGTCTCGCAGGAGGAGATCGCCCGTTTCTTGCGCCGCTACAAGCGAATGCTCCACCGCGCCACCTGGGTAGTCCTCGCGGGGAGCCTCCCCCCAGGGGTTGGTGCCGATATCTACCGCGTCCTCGCTGAGCTGGCAACGGAGGCCGGAGTTAAGGTCGTGGTCAGCGCCCGCGGAAACGCGCTAACCCGTGCCCTTCGCGCAGTCCCTTACCTGGTCAAGCCGGACACGCGAGAGCACCTCTCCATGGAGGGGTCCCCCCTCACTACCCGCAGCAAGATCATCGCCGTTGGGAGGAAGATCGTCGAAACAGGCGTAGGGATCCTCATCATCTCCCACGATGTGACCGGGGATATCGCGATCACCAAGGATGGTATCTGGGAGATCACGTCTCCAGTGAAGACGACAGAGTTCAAGAACCTGGTCGGAGCCGACGATGTCCTCCTCGGAGGGATCCTCTACATGCTGGATAAGGGAGAGAAGATCGAAGAGGCCCTGCGCTTCGGGATGGCCGCGGGGATCAGGAGCGCGGAGTGTGATGAGAAGATCTGCCGCGATCTGGATAAGATAACGACGGAGATGGAGAACATCTCCATCGAACGGCTATAGAGGAGGAATCCTGATGAAAGTTCGTGAGATCATGACGAAAGACCTGACCTCCTGCGAGAAGGATATCTCGGTGCGCGAGCTGATCTTCATCCTCGACAGCGCGAGGATCCCTAGCATACCGATCGTTGATGAGGAGGAGAGGGTGATCGGTTACATCTCGGAGAAGGACCTGATCAAGGCCGCCCTCCCCGGGTACTTCGAGATGCTCCACACCACCTCGTTCATTCCGGACTTGAACCAGATCTCCAAGAAACTCGCGCAGATCGCCGACGATCCGATCGAGAAATATATGCAACACAACGTCATTGTCGTTACCGAGGACGACGACGACCTCCAAGCGGCCGATATCATCATCCGTAAAGGGACGAAGAGCCTCCCAGTCGTCGACAGCGAGGGAAGACTCGTGGGGAAGGTCAAACGGATTGACCTCCTCCATCACCTCCTCTAACACGGCATGACGCTCCCCTGGAACGATCTCGGGCTCTCCCGCTTCATGGTGCTCAACAGGAATCGGACGCTCCTGTTCGAGGAGGGAAGAGCGCGCCCTGGAAAGGGAGGAAGCGATCTCGGCGAGATCCCTAAAGTGGCCTATCGGGTAGGTGCTGACAAGCCCGTAGCGATCGACATCCTGCTCCTTGCACGCACCCTCCACCCTACCCTTTCCGATCACACCGTACCGAGCCTTTGCCATCACTACAACGTTCCACTCACAAAGAACAGAGTGGAAGAGGCAGTAGGGGCCCTGTTTACATCCCTCCTCGCCGATGCTCTCCAGCTCGACCCGGACCTCCTCTCCCTCCTCTCGCAGCTCCTCCCTACCCCCACTGGAGATCTCCTCGCCCGAGCGATCCCTCACACCCGACCGACCTCTCCCTCTCCTACCCAGGAGCCCCCTGCTTCACCTGCGCCCATACCCTCGCTCGAAGAAGCGATGTCACGGGTGGCGGAGGCGATGGCCTCGTTCGAGAATCGTCCCGGCCAGCGCAAGATGTCTACACAGGTTAGCCGAACGCTCGAAAAAAGTGGAACGCTCGCTATCGAGGCCGGTCCCGGAACTGGAAAGACTTTCGCCTACCTCGTGCCTTCCCTCCTCCACCTGAAAGATCACCCGAAGAACCGTCTCGTCCTCTCCACCCGCACCAAACAGCTTCAGGAACAGATCTACCATAAGGACCTCCCCTTCCTCCTCCCCCTCCTCGCCCCACAGATCAAGGTCGCCCTCCTAAAGGGACGCAGGAACTACCTGTGTTTGCGTCGCTGGCAGATGGTTCTTGGGGAGGTGATCGAGGGATTGGA
>JAUWNQ010000128.1 GCA_030612565.1 Candidatus Bipolaricaulota bacterium
CGTGGGTCTGGTTCATTGCGATGGAGAGCAGCCGGTCGATCTCATCTGTAACCGTGAGGTCGGTGTTCCTCTCCCAGGTGAATTCGACGGTAGAGGTGAGGGTCGGGCCGTCCTCGAGCGGTGTGGCCGAGAGGTTGACCCCCAGGTCATCGGTGATTGTGGTGACGGCGAGCGGATCGCCGATGACGTTATCCCAATCGTGAGAAAGGGACGCGCCGAACGAGAAGTCAGCATGGCGAAGCCTCTGAGAGAGGGCGATACCGGCCTGGTCGCGGCGCGATCCAGGGAAGTAGGTCCCCACGCTGAACACCTCCGCGTTCAGGAAGTAGGTAGGGCTATCGATCCTCATCGCGGCGAAGAAAGCTCGACTCGTCTTCTCATCCTCGAGACCCAGTGCTCCCTCGACCCACATCGACCAATCCGCGAATGGCACACATGCCGCACTCAGGCTCCACACCGCCTGTTCGCTGGCCTCACTCCGGCGACCAAGATAGGCAATCCCTAGGTTCGCCTCTGTAGGCCCCAAGACGAGTCTCCCGCCGGCGCGCAGTTCATCGCCTCCTCCGACACCACCGAGGAATGCGAATTGGTAGGTCTCGGCATCGATCTCTACCTTCCCTCCCCGGCAGGAGAGGCTAAGGAGGTCGGTCAGCCTCTTCGAAGTGTCTCCGATCGTGTAGGTCGCTGGGGTGCGACGGTAGAGGACCGAGAACGATCCGACCTCCAGGGGATCGGGCCCAAAGATGGGAGAGAGCCGTAGATACGACGAGAAGTAGCCGTCGAGCACCCCCCCCGAAACCGAGAAGGTGAGATTGCTGGTGAAATCTTCGGTGAAGACATTCTGGCCGATGGAGAGGCGGAGGCGAACCGGGAGCTCCTCCATCAGCGATCCCCCCACCGCCTGCGGAGGAGGAGGGAGGATCGTTGTGAACAGGGTCTCCTCATCGCTCACTCCGTGATAGAGGGTGGAGGTTGCCGTGACTGTGAGGACATCTCTCCCGGGGCGGGCATCCGTCGGAACCCGTAAGGTAACCGTTATCGTTACCCTTTCCTGTGGTGTGAGAACAACGAGCTCCGAGGAGAGATTGATCGGGAACTGCTGTGCGGAGCTTGCAACGAACTCGAAGGTGTCTTGGGCGTTTCCACGGTTGACCAAGTTAACCTCGTATGAGAGCGTCTCTCCGGGAACGACGCTCTGGCTCGCAGGGAGGAGGATCTCCACCGCGTTGATAGGCTTGACCCGCGTGATCGCGCTCGCGGACCTCTCTTCTGAGGGAGTGCTCGTCGAACGGACATGCAGGGTGAGAGGATAGGCCCCGGCGAGCGTTCCAGGTGGGACGGTTACCGTGACAAATAGGGTCCCCTCTTCCCCCGGATCGAGGTCTATGCTCGACAACGCGCCGAGGATTCCCCACCCGGCTGGGGGATCGAATTCGAGTTCGTAGACCTCGGGAAGTGCTTCGTTGTTAATGATCGAAAAGACGTGCGTTACGAATTCTCCAGGGGCAACCTCCTTCTCCGCGGAGAGGACGCTCACCGTAACCGCTCCTTGGCAGAGGAATCCGATCGCGACGAAGAGCGCCACGCTCACAACAAGGACCGCTTCTCTCCCCACTCGTTCCCTCATGTTCCAAACAGGATAAGAAGGGGACCCTCTCCTGACAAGGACCGGGAAAGGATACGAACGGGACCTTTGTCGCCATCGAGAGTGACTTTCGTTACGTTGATCGTCTCTTGCTTCCGCTCTGTTCCGTGCGGGCGACCTAAGCAAAGGCTGCAACCTCGCAAAGCAGTCTTGCTTCACCTCTTCTTCACAAAACCGCCACACCTTTACCTCAATTCCTTCACGTGCACGGGATAATCTCTCATCAATCGATGAAGGAGGTTCATCATGAAAAAGGTTAGGCTCACACTGTCGCTGGCACTCATCGCAGGGCTGCTGGCGATAATCCCGGCGAGCGCGCAGATTGAGGCTTCCATAGAAGGGAGTAGAAGCGGGAAGGAAAATCTGCCGCTCCTCATCACGATCAATCGGATGGATCTGACGCCGACACAGATGCAGGAGATTCGCGACATCCTCGCTGGCGTCCTCAGTGAAGCAGACATGCTCAAGGCGGACCGCGACGCGTTCACCCAAGAGATGCTGGAATTCAACGGGAGCGCGGACGAGCTCGACGCGTTGCTCGCGACGTTTCGGGAACAGGTGAAGGAGAAAGCCACATCACTGCGGGCGAGCGCACACGGGGTTCTCGATGAGATCAAGGGCATCCTCACGATTAAACAGGGAGAGATCCTCCGTGAGAGCCTCATGCCGATGCGCGGGGAAGCGTTCTCTACGCTGACGCAGGGACGAACCCCGCCTCAACAGGATATGAGAAGCAGAATGCAGGGACCGAGCGAAGGGGTCAATCCGCAAACCCGTGGGGAACTCCTGCCACGGGTAGAGAACCGGTTTGAAGGCGAGGCGCAAAACCCGATGGCGAACTGGATGCGCGAGTTCCTCGCCGATCACCCTGAGCTGCGTGAGAAAGTGATGGAGCGGTTCGGCACGATGAATCAAGAGACACAGCGCTCCTTTGGACAGCGCGGTGAACAGCCGCTGCAGCAAGGGGGTCAGTTCGGCGTCGATCATCCACTGTTGGCGCAACGGTTGGCCGACAGACAGCTAGCTACACTTCGGCAGATCGTCGATATCCTGGATACGAAGCTCCAGTACATCCAGTAGCAAGAAGCCTTCCGCTTCTGTGAGAGAGTGGCCCGTCGTGGCGAAACCCACGGCGGGCTTTTCTCTTGGGTGAAATTCCGGGGTCTGACCTTCGAAAGCGCCGTCAAAAGCCGGAGGTGTGTAGTTGGTGAAAGTCCGGGTTGCGTAGCAAGGCCGGAGGCCGTACAGGGAAGGATGAGCGATCCACCCTGAGCCCTCGGGGGATGTAGTAGCCGAAGAGGGACTTACTACACCCCCCGAGTCATGCGCTGGTGTCCGTAAGGACACGGGCGAAGCGTTGACAGGGGCAGATGCGAGCCGGGTATTGAGCCGTGAAATTGACCCTAATACTTCAGGGTGCCTCCGTCATGAAGGTAGGCGAGGGGCAACATCGAGTGTACCGCTAAATCGCGAGGT
>JAUWNQ010000117.1 GCA_030612565.1 Candidatus Bipolaricaulota bacterium
CATGTTAGCTCAATCGCATCTTGCGGGCAAGTGATAGAGTTATCATATACAAGATAAGCGGGGATCGTATGCCCATTGCCAGATATTCCCTTGCGAGCGTCCCTGTTCCTTGCTATTCGGCCAAGCTGTATGATAGCATTACAGATATCGGTCGCTAGAAACATGGTCAAAGCGGCCGACGTTTCCAGCCCGGGAAGAATTAAGCTCAGGGAGGATAAGGATGATCGATCTAACTGTCAACAAGGAACACCTCGCACGCACAGTAACACGGGCACGCGAACGGGGGATCATCGCCCCGACATTCGCGCAGATGAAGGACCCAAATAAGATCCCGGAGAAGGGCAAGGAACAACTGAAGAACGTTGGCCTGTGGGATCTACACCCGTTAAACCTGTTTCGCATCACGTGGAAGAACGAACCGGTTAAGCACGGCGGCGGGTTCGATGGTGTGAACTACGTGGAGATCCCCTCGGAGATCACCGGGGTGAAGGCGCGGGTCATCGCCCTCGTCGGCAAGTGGTTCCCCACCGGGACACACAAGGTGGGAGCAACGTATGGATGCCTCGCCCCACGCCTTGTCACCGGCCAGTTCGACCCTACCTTTCACAAGGCGGTCTGGCCTTCTACTGGGAATTACTGCCGCGGCGGTGCCTACAACTCCAACCTCCTCGCTTGCGACTCAATAGCCATCCTCCCCGAGGAGATGTCGCGCGAACGGTTCGAGTGGCTGTCCAAGGTCGCCGGCGAAGTGATCGCCACACCGGGGTGTGAATCGAACGTGTGGGAGATCTTCCAGAAGTGCATCGAGCTTCAGGCCACACGCGACAATATCATGATCTTTAACCAGTTCGACGAGTTCGGGAATCACCTGTGGCACTACGAGGTGACCGGTCACGCCATGGAGGAGGTCCTACGGAGTGAGCTCGGCAGCAATGGTCGCTACGCCGGTGTCGTTCTTACTTCCGGCTCGGCAGGGACGATGGGCTGCGGTGATTACCTGAAGGATCTCTACCCGGCGAGCAAGCTCGTCGTCTCCGAGGCACTGCAGTGCCCCACCCTCCTGGAGAACGGGTTCGGCGGCCATCGGATCGAGGGGATCGGCGACAAGCACGTCCCGTGGATCCACAACGCACGTAACACCGATATGGTGACTGGAATCGACGATGAGGACTGCATGAGTTTGATCCGTCTGTTCAACGATCCGGCAGGACAAGCGTTCCTACGGAGCCAAGGGGTGAGCGACGAACTCATCGAGCAGCTCCCGCTTCTTGGCATTTCCAGTGTGGCGAACATGCTTTCGGCGATGAAGTTCGCCAAGTACTACGAGCTCACCGAAAAAGACGTCGTTCTCACCGTGTTCACCGACTCGATGGAACTCTACCAGACCCGCCTTGTAGAGCTGGAAGAAGAGAGGGGAGCGTACAACGAGATGCAGGCAGCGATAGACTACAACCGGTATCTCATGGGACTCAAAACCGACAACACGCTCGAACTTCGATACCGAGACCGTAAGCGGATCCATAACCTGAAGTACTACACGTGGATCGAGCAGATGGGTAAGGCAGTCGAGGAACTGGACGCGCAGTGGTACGATTACCCCGGCTATTGGGATCGTATCCACAATTTGGTCGAGCCAATCGATGAGCTGATCGAAGCGTTCAACGACAAGGTCGGCTTGCTGAACGAACTGTAGAAAAACAACTTGTTATTGACCAGGTGCCCCTCCGTTTGAGAGGGGCTCCCTGTTGTCTCATTTAAAAATGTACTCGAAATAACGCTTGACATCGCCTTTCACTATTTGTATACTGCTTTCAGCTTTTTCAAAACAACCGGTCCCACAAGACCTATTTGGGGGTACGATCACCTTGAGGAATAAAACGCTTTAGCATAGGTCCACCCGTCGTTTGTGGTCGGCTTATTCGCCTTTTGCCGGTTGGTCTTCCCTGTTCTCAATTCTTCAAGGAGTTACTATGAGTATCCCCGCACTCGAAATCAAACAGGTTTGTAAGGTTTTCATCAAGAAGGAACGTGGCAAACGCTTCCCCCGTACGAAAAGGGAGGAAGTAGTCGCACTCTCCGGGGTAAGTATGTCGGTCTCTCGCCGAGAGATCTTCGGTGTTCTTGGCCCGAATGGATCGGGAAAATCAACCCTGATCCGGCTTCTCTCCACGCTCCTCCTTCCCGATTCCGGGACGATCCACATCTTTGGTCACGATGTCGAGAAGGAAGAGTTCGCGGTCAAGCGATTGATCAACCGCGTCTCGGTCGACGCTGCCTTCTTCAAGAAGTTTTCTCCGTTGGAGAACCTGACTTACGCCGCTCGCCTCTACGGTATGCCGATACGTGAGGCCAGGGAGAAGATGCGAAAGATCATGCTCCGCCTGGGGTTGAAGGAGGAGACGTTCACCTCCCCGATGGAGAACATGTCGCGGGGGATGCAGCAGAAGGTCGCAGTAGCACGCGGTTTTCTCACCTCGCCTACCCTTCTCCTTCTGGACGAGCCGACGACCGGACTCGATCCCTATTCGAAGCGTGACGTGCAGGCGTTCGTACGCGAGATCCGCGAGACACACGATGCGACGATCCTCCTCACTACGCACGATATGGAGGAGGCTGACCGGCTGTGCGACCGAATCGCGATCATCGACGAGGGGAGGATCATCGCCCTCGACACTCCTCAGGGGTTGAAGGGATCGGTCAGCCGACGCAAGGGGAATGAACCGACGCTGGAGGACGTATTCATCGAGCTGACCGGCAAGAAGATGGAGGAGAAGGAGGAAGGCAAGTGAACCCCTTTGTGAAGGAGATGCGCGTTGCCTACGCCTTTGTCGAGCGGAACATCAACCTGATCAAGCGCTACTGGGGCTGGGAGGTTGTGTGGCTGATCTACTCACTCGTCAATTCGCTCGCCGTCACCTACATCGGGGCGGGGATGGAACGGATCAGCGGGCAAGCCCTCGACACGCAGTACCTTATCACCTACCTGTTGGTAGGGACGCTGATCTGGTCGTACCTCTCGGTGATCTTCTACTCGATCTCCGAGATGATCGCCTGGGAGCGATGGGAGGGAACGATCGAGTACACGTTCATGGCCCCGGTCTCGCGAGCGACCCACCTCGTAGGGACGACCTTGTTTGCTATCAGCTATGGGATCTTGCGCACGCTCGTGATCCTGGTCATCGTCGCCTCGTTCTTTCACCTCGACCTCGTGGGGGCAAACCTCCTTGGGGCGGTCCTCCTCCTGTTGGCGGGGAGCGTGTCATTCGTCGGGCTGGGGATCGTCGC
>JAUWNQ010000065.1 GCA_030612565.1 Candidatus Bipolaricaulota bacterium
GAGAAGATCGATTCGCCGGTGGCGGTCACTCTGCTTGGCAAAGGGGGATTTCCCGCTTCCCACCGGATGTATCTTGGGATGATGGGGATGCACGGGGACGCGGAGGCAAACCGGGCGATCCAAGAGGCGGACCTGTTAATCGCGCTTGGAATGCGGTTCGATGACCGCGTTACCGGCGACCTGAGCCGGTTCGCTCCTCACGCGCGGAAGGTGCACGTGGATCTCGACGCGGCTGAGTTGAACAAGATCGTAACGGTGGACGTGGCGGTGCAAGCAGACGTGCGGAAGACCCTGTCAGCCCTCATCCCGCTCGTGGAGCCGCGGGGGCGAGATAAGTGGCACAAGTTGGTTAGGGAGTGGTGGAAGGAATCACGCGACCTCGACCTGATCCACCGCTCCGGCGACGGCCGCCTCACGGTTCCTCATGTGATCGACGCCATCTGGCGCTCCACCGACGGCCAGGCGATCGTGGTGACAGACGTGGGGCAGCACCAGATGTGGGCCGCGCAGTACTACCGGATGGATCAGCCAAATGCATTTATCACCTCTGGCGGGCTAGGGACGATGGGGTTCGGCCTCCCGGCGGCGATCGGGGCCCAGATCGCCAGTCCCGATGCCGAGGTGTGGGTGGTGGTAGGCGACGGTGGTATCCAGATGACGGTGCAGGAGCTGGCGACCGTCGTTCAGGAACGTCTCCCGCTGCGCATCGCTCTGTGCAATAACGGCTACTTGGGGATGGTCCGCCAGTGGCAGGAGATGTTCTACGACAAGCGCTACGAATCGACTCAGCTCGTCAACCCGGACTTTGTTAAACTCGCAGAGGCATACGGAGTACGGGCGTGGCGCGCCGATAATCGGGAGGATCAGGCACGCGCGATCGCCGCGGCCCGAGAACACCCCGGCCCGACGCTGATCGACTTCCAGGTTGCCAAGGAAGGAGAGGAAGGGAACGTTTACCCGATGGTCCCGGCAGGAGCGGCTCTTCACGAGATGATCCGTCGTCCTCTCCCCACACGGGCAGGTAAAGCATGAAGCGGACCCTGATTGCTCGCGTTGAAGATAAGCCCGGTGTGCTGAACCACGTTGCTAGCCTGTTCCGGCGGAGGGCGTTCAATATCGAGAGCCTGACCGTCGGGCACACCGAGACTCACGGGGTGTCCCGAATGACGATTGTAGTCGATAGCACCCGCACCGATGCGGAAAAGGTAGCCCAGAACCTGGCGAAATTGGTGAACGTGATCCTTGTAGAGGACGTCTCCGATGCTCCGGCGGTGATGCGTGACCTGGCGCTGATCAAGGTGAAAACACCAGACAGCCGCGCGCGGGCGGAGATGATGCAGATCGTGGAAACGTTCCGGGCACGGGTAGTCGACGTTGGGGTAGAAACCCTGATCGTGGAAGCGACAGGAACGGAAGAAAAGGTCGACGGCCTGGTGGATGTTTTAAGGCCGTTTGGAATACTGGAGATGGTACGCACCGGCCGGGTAGCGATGGTGCGTGGAAAGAGTGTTAACAAAGGAGGAACTAAATGAAGATCGATTTTGGCGGTGTCGTTGAGGATGTGGTTACGCGGGAGGAGTTCCCACTTACGCGGGCACGTGAGGTGTTAAAAGACGAGGTAGTGGCCATCCTTGGCTACGGCGTGCAGGGGCCGGCCCAGTCGCTTAACATGCGCGACAATGGGATACGCGTAATCATCGGCGGAGACCCGGATCGCCACCGCTCGTGGGAAAAAGCGATCGTGGATGGATGGGTCCCAGGCGAGACGTTGTTCCCGTTCGAGGAGGCAGTGGAGCGAGCGACGATCGTCCAATACCTGGTCTCCGATGCCGCTCAGGTGATCCTGTGGCCGAAGGTAAAGCCACATTTGAAGGAGGGTGACGCCCTCTATTTCTCGCACGGTTTCTCCATCACCTTCGCCGACGAAACCGGGGTTGTCCCCCCGGAGTCTGTGGACGTGATCCTCGTTGCTCCAAAGGGGTCGGGGACGAGCGTGCGCAAGAATTTCCTCGCCGGAAGTGGGATCAATTCAAGCTACGCGATAAATCAAGATCACACCGGCCGCGCCCGCGAGCGGACCCTCGCTCTCGGGATCGCCATCGGCTCCGGTTACCTCTTCCCTACCACCTTCCAGAACGAGGTGTACAGCGACCTCACCGGTGAACGCGGTGTCCTTATGGGTGCTATCGCCGGGATCATGGAGGCGCAGTACGCCGTGTTGAGAAAGAATGGACACTCCCCAAGTGAAGCGTTCAACGAGACGGTGGAGGAGCTGACCCAGAGTCTGATCCGT
Organism: Candidatus Bipolaricaulota bacterium; assembly: GCA_030612565.1. The sequence goes on from JAUWNQ010000065.1 coordinate 2,294, forward strand.
CTCGTCGCGGAAAACGGAATGGACTGGATGTACGCCAACTGCAGCACCACAGCACAGCGCGGCGCGCTCGATTGGAAAGGGAGGTTCCGCGATGCGGTTGCACCAGTCCTTGAGGATCTCTACCGAAGCGTCGTTTCTGGCCAGGAAACCCGGATAGTCCTTAAGGCTAACAGCGCTCCCGACTACAAGGAGAGGCTGGACGATGAGCTGCGAGAAATGCGGAAATCAGAGCTGTGGAGGGCGGGGGCAGCGGTGCGCGCCCTCCGCCCGGAAAACTGGGCGAAGAAGGCGGAGTGATAGTCACGCCTGGGAAGGTCCTGATATTTGATACCACCCTGCGCGATGGGGAGCAGTCCCCCGGGGCTGCCCTGAGCGTGTCGGAGAAGGTAAAGCTAGCACGGCAGCTCGCGCGGTTGCGGGTCGACGTGATCGAGGCCGGGTTCCCGGCTGCTTCCCCGGACGACCTGCGCGCCGTGCAGCAGGTGGCAAAGGCGGTAATCGATGGGGAGCACGTCCCCGCGGTCTGCGCCCTCGCCCGGGCAGTGTCGGGGGATATCGACCTCGCTTGGGAGGGAGTGAAACTTGCTTTTCATCCCCGGATTCACGTCTTTATCGCCACATCTGAGGTCCACATGCGGGACAAACTGCGGATGAACCGCGGCGCGGTCCTCGCCCGTGCCCGAGAAATGGTCGCCTACGCCAAAGGCTACTGCGATGACGTTGAGTTCTCCCCCGAAGATGCAACCCGCTCCGACCCGGAGTTCCTGTACGCGGTGATCGCCGCGGCGCTTGCAGCCGGGGCAAGCGTGATCAATATCCCGGACACGGTCGGATACACAACCCCGGACGAGTTCGGTGACTTGATCCGAGGGATCGTCGAAAACGTTCCCGGGATCGACCAGGCGATCGTCTCCGTCCACTGCCACGACGACCTCGGGATGGCGTCGGCCAATACCCTCGCCGGGCTGCAGGCCGGGGCGCGCCAGGCCGAGGTGACGGTGAACGGAATCGGGGAGCGGGCAGGAAACGCCGCCCTGGAGGAGGTGGTGATGGCCCTCCGAACCCGGGCGGACACCTACAACTTTTCCACCGGGATCGACACGGCCCAGATTGCCTGTACAAGCCGGCTGGTGTGCAACCTGACCGGGATCTCGGTCCAGGTGAACAAGGCGATTGTCGGGGCGAATGCGTTCGCCCACGAGGCCGGAATCCACCAGGATGGGCTCCTCAAGAACCCGAGTACCTACGAGATCATCCGCCCAGACGAGGTCGGGTTCTGCCAGTCGCGACTGGTCCTTGGCAAGCACTCGGGGAGACACGCGTTCCGGGAGCGACTCGCTCAAATGGGATATGACCTCGATGCCGGAAAGATCGAGATCGCGTTCGCCCGTTTCAAGGAGCTGGGGGACAAGAAGCGCGAAGTGACCGACGCCGACTTGGAGGCCCTCATCGCCGACTTGTTCTACCAGCCGAGTGAGGTGTACCGGCTTGTTGACCTCCAGGTGGTGGCCGGCAGGTCAGGAATGCCGACGGCGACGGTCAAACTCTGTGGTCCGGACGGGATCGAGCATGTGCGTGCCGCGGTTGGGGCCGGGCCGGTCGACGCCACCTATCGGGCAATCGACGCGATTGTGCCGGCTAGTGCGGAGTTACTGGAGTACGACGTGCACGCGATCACCTCCGGGATCGACGCCCAGGGGGAAGTGAGCGTCCACTTTACTGACGGGTCGCGGGTCTTCCGAGGTTACGGCGCCGACACGGACATCATCGTGGCGAGCGCCAAGGCGTACCTGAACGCTTTGAACCGATTACTTACGAAAAACGAAAGGAGGAAGAATGAAGAAGGTGTTGAATAAGGATAAGAAAGCCTCGCCCACTCCTAGAAAGTTTGAGCCGGAGCGCGAGGATAACCGGGCATGGGCCCTGAAGTGGGACGGAGCGGCTCTGGCCGCGGCGCGGGGAAAGAAAGGGGATCCGGACAGATGGGACAGACCCTGACCGAGAAGATCCTCTCCGCTCATACGGATAGGCCGGTCCGGCCTGGGGAGTTCGCACAGGTGCGGGTCGACGTCGCCCTGGCAAACGACGTCACCGCTCCGATCGCGATTCGGGAGTTTGAGAAGATCGGCACAGGAAGGGTGTTCGACCCGGACAGGGTCGTCCTTGTCCCCGACCACTTCGCCCCAAATAAGGACATAAAGTCGGCGCAGCAGTGTGCAGTGATGCGCAACTTCGCCCGCGCTCAGGGGATCTCCCACTACTTTGAAGTAGGGAAGATGGGAATCGAGCACGTCCTCCTCCCTGAGCAAGGGTTGGTCCTCCCCGGC
>JAUWNQ010000120.1 GCA_030612565.1 Candidatus Bipolaricaulota bacterium
TGTGGGCGATGGAGACCTGATGGAAGGAATCTCTTCCGAGGCGTGTGCTCTTGCTGGGCACCTTGGCTTGGGGAAGCTCATCGTTCTCTACGATGATAATCGTATCTCCCTTGCGGGGTCGACCGGCCTCTCCTTTTCCGAGGACGTGAAGAAGCGTTTCGAGGCACAGAACTGGCACGTGGAGCGTGTGGGTAACGGAAACGATCTAGAGGCAGTAAGCGCAACAATTGGCATTGCAAAGGCTGAGATCGAAAGCCCATCGCTCATCATGGTGAGGACGGTAATCGGCGACGGAGCGCCACACAAACGGGGCTCGTTCAAAATTCACGGCTCCCCCCTGGGGATGGAGGAATTAGCAGCGGCGAAAGAGGCGGTCGGGTGGCCGACAGAGCCGCTGTTCCACATCCCTCCTGCGGCCCTTAAGCGTTTCGGGAAAGCCGTGGAGAAAGGGGAAGAGAAGCAGAAGGAGTGGCAGAAACAGCTCGCAGCCTACATTGCGGAGTGCCCAGACCTTGCCAGCGAGTTCACGCGCCGGGTGGAAGGGAAACTCCCAAATGGGTGGGACGCTGACCTTCCAGTCGTTCCCCCCGATGACGGCGGCATAGCGACGCGCAAAGCATCCGAGACCATCATTCAAGTACTCGCAGCACGACTCCCCGAACTGGTCGGTGGTTCGTCCGATCTCAATCCATCAACCTATACCTGGCTCAAGGGATACGGTGATTTTGAATCCCCGACAACGCGTTCCGATGACGTTCAAGGGACGGTCGGCGATGCGTGGGGTTATGAGGGGCGCAACAGCCACTACGGGGTGCGGGAGCATGCGATGGGCGCAATCTCAAACGGGATGGCCGCTCACGGCGGGATGATTCCCTACACGGCAACCTTCTTGACATTCGCCGATTACATGCGTGCCCCAATGCGCCTTGCCGCGTTGAGCGAAAGCCGGGCTGTTTTCATCTTTACCCATGACAGCATCGGAGTGGGAGAGGATGGGCCGACGCACCAACCGATCGAGCAGGTGATGAACCTGCGAGCCGTTCCTAACCTCACCGTCATCCGGCCCTCCGACGCGAACGAGGTGAGAGAGGCTTGGAAGATGGCCTTGGAGGACGAGAACGGCCCGACGGTTCTAATTCTTAGCAGGCAAAAGCTCCCCATCCTCGATCGAAATCTCTATGCACCGGCGGAGGAACTCAAGCGTGGCGGATACACCCTCTGGGAATCCAGCCCAGGAACGCCCGATCTGATCCTGATCGGAACCGGGTCAGAGGTTCATCTGGCATTGGCGGCCGGAGAGGAAGTTGCAGCTGAAGGTTTCCACGTCCGGGTCGTCGCCCTTCCCAGTTGGAAACTCTTCGATCGACAGCCACTAGAGTACAGGGAGAGCGTCTTGCCCTCCACCGTGCGCGCTTGTATCGCTGTGGAAGCGGGGATTACGCTCGGTTGGGAACACTACGTAGGTCGCGACGGCATCATTGTCGGGATGAATACCTTCGGGGCGAGCGCTCCTGCTTCGGTCCTCTACGAGCAATTTGGCATTACGAAAGAGAATATTGTTACCGAAGCGAAGAGACTACTTGATCGATAGAGAGGCACGATGCACAAAGGAATAGTGGCTCCTCACGGTTAAGGCGAGGTAACCCAGAGAAGGACTCAAGAGATGAGTCTCTCGCTGAGCCGCAGAGGCCTGTCTGCCGTCGTGTTCTGACAGGCAGGTGGGGGGAGACTCGGTGACACGGAGACGCGAAGTGCGGGACAAACCAAGAACAAGAGTGATGTTGAGCTGTACCCCTTCGCGATCTTTGCGGCTTGAGTAAGCGTAGCGAGCGGGCGAGAGAAAAAAGACTGTATCTCGCAAAGGCGCAAAGACGCAGAGAACAGCGGAAGACAGGAAAAATGACAGAAAACGAGATCTCTCTGCAACAGGCATGTAGGAAAGCTTGTTGTTGACGCCGCGGTGCCTGCCTCTACTTGGTGGTAGACAGGTAGAGGCAAGGCTGAACGAAGACCGGTAATCTCCTGGCGTCTTGGCAAGAGAAAGGGAATACGGTTCTTCCGCCTGGTCGGCAGAGAGGCCACGGTAATGGTGCTTTGGTTTTTATTGCACAGGAATATATCGAGAGGCGTGCCTCTTATAACCCCCCGTACCTTGCCTGGAGCGTGAGGAGCCGGAATAGTGGCTTACAGTCTCTTGACCCTCCGTTCGATGAGCTTCTTCAGCTTCTCATACGAAGGCGGTGGCCCTGTCCGGACCTCTTTCCCGTCGATGAACAGGGCATCTGATAGGCCCCACTCAAGCATGGTGCGGCGGTCGAATGTGTCGATCTCCTGGAAGACGACCTTGTCGCCGAACTCGGCTGCCGCTCGTCGCGCTCGTTCATAGACGATGTTTTGCGCGGTACACCATCCGCTGACAAAGGAGGTTACCGTCACCTTCCCGCATATCTTCTCCGGTTTCTTCTTCTCCTTGATCAACTTGGGAGGGATAGCGGCATCTGTGAATGGCTTCCACAGGAGCACCTGAGTGCTCTCCTTATCCACCTTGAGGTAGCCCTGTTTCTTGAACCATGAAGCTCGCATCCAGAAGGGCAGGGATACTCCCCAAGCCACCATTCCTTTTGCCCCTCTCTCTTCTGCATCACTCTCTGCGGCCGCAAGGAGGGCCTTTCCCATTCCTTGTTTTTGAAAGTTTCCTCTTCCCTTCTTGTATCCGTGGACCCAGATACAGTAGATGAAGTAGAGATCTTTCCCCTCGACAAAGGCGTGCTCGATCGGGGCGTATTGGATCATCCCGCCGACTGTGCCCGTATCATCAAGGGCCAGCTTGACCCTGATCCCCCTCCCCTCCATCTTCTCGTACCATAGGCGTTTCTTATCCCCCGCCTCCTCCATCTCGTCCGACCAGTCTTCGAGGCAGACGAAATAGAGCTCCTTGCGTTCATCGGTCAGATCGACGATCTTCATCCTCATACCCCCTAAGCTTTCATGTAAAGTAACTCCGCTTTACAGGCCGACGTTAACATGCAGCAAAAGAGCGATCGAAGTCAAGTTTGCATATTCCGTACGTGCTTTCCCGGAACACGCTTTTCGCTATACTCTGTACGACTCATGTGGGAGGAGGGATACTAGTGAAGGCTCTTGTGCTGAATGGAGTAGGTAAAAACACTCGACACCTCGATCGTATCGGAGAGCTTATCGTGCAAGAGTTGCGGTC
>JAUWNQ010000097.1 GCA_030612565.1 Candidatus Bipolaricaulota bacterium
TTCTCGATCGACCAATCGAGCGGGTAGAGGAACTTGAAATCCGATGGTTCCTCACACGCGGCTATCACCGCCTCGGCGAGTTCCGTTGCCCCGGCCCCTCCGTTCCTCCAATGATCACTTAGCACAGCATCGAACGCCCCCTCTTCTCTCGCGGCCTTCTTAACGAGGGTTATCTCGGCGGGTGAATCGTCGGTGAATGTGTTGATGGCAACGACCACAGGGATCCCGAACTTGCGCGCGATCTCGATGTTCGCTACAAGGTTGGCACACCCCTTCTCCAAGCGCTCCAGGTTCTCCTTCTTGTAAGCAGGATCGAGCGTCTTACCCGCCACCACCTTGGGGCCGCCGCCGTGCATCTTCAGCGCACGGATTGTTGCCACAAGCACAACCGCATCGGGAACAAGACCGCTATAGCGGCACTTGATGTCGAAGAATTTCTCCATGCCGGGATCGGCACCGAACCCAGACTCGGTTACCACATAATCGGCCAGTTTAAGCGCAATGCGATCGGCGATGATAGAACTGTTTCCGTGAGCGATGTTGGCGAAGGGGCCGGCATGGACGAACGCAGGTTGCCCTTCCAGGGTCTGCATCAGGTTGGGTTTCACGGTATCTTTCATCAGCACAGCTGCTGCCCCTGCGACCCTGAGGTCCTCTGTTGTCACCCGCTCTTTATTCCGGTTGTACCCGATGACCACCTTGCCGATTCGCTCGCGCAGGTCTTTAAGGTCTGTTGCCAAAGCGAGGATTGCCATCAGCTCCGAAGAGACCGTGATATCGAACTCGCTTTCCCGGGGGAAGCCGTCCCACTTGCTCCCCAATCCGACGACAATGTGGCGAAGCTCTCGGTCGTTGACATCGACCACCCGGTTCCAGGTGATTGAGTAAGGATCGATGTTCAGTCTCTTGAGACCCTTCTTCTCCCAGGCGGCATCAGAGTTATTTCGCTCGTGCATCATGCGGGCGTCGATCGCGGCGGCGATCAGATTATGGGCTGCACCGATGGCGTGGATATCCCCGGTCAGGTACAGGTTGAAGTCCTCCATTGGGATGATCTGGGAGTAGCCCCCGCCGGCAGCCCCACCCTTGATTCCGAACGTCGGACCCTGCGATGGCTGGCGAATGCAGGTCATCACCTTCTTCTTGAGCACGCCAAGCCCTTGGGTAAGACCTATGTTCGTCGTTGTCTTGCCTTCTCCAAGAGGTGTGGGAGTGATCGCGGTAACATCGATGTATTTCCCGTTGGATCTGCTCTCGAGACGCTCCAGGATATCGAGTTTGACCTTGGCCTTCCACTTCCCGAACGGTTCCAATTCTTCTTCGTTGATCCCTGCTTCCCGAGCGATTTGGGTAATTGGTTTGAGTTTCGCCTCTTGCGCAATTTGAAGGTCCGGCTTCATTCACTATCCTCCTTAAGATTGGAGCGTGCCTGTTTAGAAGTATCCCCCCTGATCGTTGAAACTTGACGCTAGCCTCCGGCAACGTAAAGCTGCCGGAAGAGAAGAAAGGAGGTCACTGTACGGAAAAAGGTAGCATTTTACAGGCACTTGGTCAAGTAGGAGTAAGGGAAGCAGGTGTATTCCGTCAGTATCTGCAAGGCGCGGTCCATAAAATAATTCACGATAGCTCGTTGCGTGGGGTCGCCTTCTCCACTACTTGTTCTCTTAGCACCACCGTCCCGATCTCTGCCGCGGCCTCCCGGGCGATTACCGGGCACTTCAACTTGAACAGGAAGAAGATCGGCCCCGGGACGTCAGACAGCCCCTCGAAGTTTCCCTGCCCTTTGGAAATGATGAGTTCCGCGGATTGAAACGCCGCCACGAATTCTGGGGAACAGTCCTCAAGCCGGGTGCCAGGAGCGTCAGACCCGTTCGTGATAACAGAAGCCACCTTGTCTAACCCCACATAACGCGCGTCAGCCAAGGTGGCGTCGTTGATGGTCGGCTCGCTGCGGGTGACAAACGTGACTTCCTTGCCTTGCCGCACAAGCTCCTCAATCAGGATCTTATCGCACACGATCTCCCCGGTGTTGTCCCCCAAATAGAGGATCTCCTTTACTCCAGTCAGTTTCTCTTTGAACGCACGGTACTGCACTTGATCTAGCGAGTCCTGTAGCGCCTGGGTGAACGAATCGTTTACTATCTGCTCGAGCGAGCGGCTGGGATCCATCGTTAGTTTGGGGCCAAAGTCGATGATGTTTCCTGCCCCAGCGATCTTGAGCGCGGTAAGGAGGGGATCTTCTGATCCTTGCACTTGGGACTCCAGCATGGGATAGAGCTTGAGGCCGAGGTCGTTTGATTCTTTCTTTACCTCTTCGTACGGGTCAGTGATCCCTGTTACCTCCCGCACCAGACGGTGAACGAGCTGGCCCATGTCGATTGGGGTAGAGTCCACCGGAACCGTGGGGAGAAGCTTGGCCACCCGATCGAGGACCTCTCTCTGTACTGCGGGGTCATCGGTCGCCATTCGCGCCGCATCGAGCGCTTGGCGCATGAAACACGGGAAACAATCAAGGTAGGTTTTCAAAGCGTCTTTTCCCTACGCTTACTCACGCGCTAACTTCGCCCCACACTTGGGGCAGTCTATCTTGTAGCACGGTATTCCTACTGCGTGTGCAACGCGCTCGCCACACTTGGGGCAGACGCAGTAACCGGATGGCCCTACGCCAGCGCGGTTCCCGCCCATCTGTCCCCGTCCTTGGCCTCCCTGGCCACGGTCCATTCCGGCTCCTGCCGGCCCTGTTCCGTCTCCTCTTGGCATTCTAACCTCCTTCTCTTTTCCACTTTTTCATGAACCGTTTAAAGACCTCTCGCATCGCTTTTCCGGCTGGGCTTTCTTCGTCCTCAACCGCGCTCTTCCCCTCAATCATCATCTTTGTCACCCTGTTGTCGTATGGAATCTGCCCGAGGGTGGGGAGATCCTCTGCTTCGGCAAACCGTTCGATCTCTTCTGAAATCCTCGCGTTCAGGTCCGCCTTGTTTATCACAAGATAAGCAGGGATGCGGAAGTGCTGCACAACCCCAAGGATCCTCTTCAGGTCATGCAATCCCGAGAGGCTCGGTTCGGTGACTAGAATCACCGCGTTCGCTCCACTCGCCGAAGCGATCACCGGACAGCCGATTCCCGGGGAGCCGTCGATCACCAACAGTTCAGCCTCGCTCTCCTTGCCAAGCTCGTACGCTTTTTGCTTGACAATGGTGACGAGCTTTCCCGAGGTCTCTGCCCCAGGGTAGAGTTCGGCGCTGGCGAGTGGTCCGAGTCGGGTTGCTGATGTGGGCCACTGTCCGGAGTTCTGGGGGACGAGGGTAATTGCGTCTGTTGGGCAGACGTAGACACATGCCCCGCACCCCGCGCACATGTAGGGATCGATCGTGAATGTCTCATCGATTGCACGGAAACAGCAGACTTCGCGGCAGGCCCCGCAGGAGGTGCATTTCCCCTCGTCCTTTACCGCCAACTTCGATCCCTGGAAGATCCCTTTACTCGGAAGGAACTCCATTCGTTGATGCCCTTCCTCAATGGAAAGAGCGATTCATCTCACTGTATGAAGCGCTGAAGGAGGTAACGACATGAAGAGCATACTGTTCCTCTCGGGAAAGGG
>JAUWNQ010000093.1 GCA_030612565.1 Candidatus Bipolaricaulota bacterium
CGGGATGGGTTTGAGAAGTCGCTCTCCACACTGCTCGACGCCAACATCACGACGCTCCTCACCGCCTTCATCCTCCTTCTGATCGGGACCCGTCCGATCAAGCGGTTTGCGATCACACTGGCGATCGGTGTGGTTGGTAGCCTGTATTGTGCCTTGGTTGTTAGCCGGCTCCTCTTGGAGAGGGCCGGCTTTGCCGAGCATATTCCGGTGAAGGTGCAGAGCGAGTCGTAACGCCAAGGATTAGTTTAAGGAGCGAGTCGGAAGGGCGAATGCCGCCGCGCTTGACTTCGAGATCAAGTTTGATCCCCAGGTCGAGTGCGGCGGTTAGTCTTTGCGTCGAGTATCCCTTCGCCTGTGTTGCAAGCCGGCGGACGAGCCAGGATGGCGTTCCGAGCAGCGATGCCATCTTCGCCTCTGCGATCTTGGAATCGAGGAGAACCCGCACCATCAAGAGTTTCGTCAGGTGGCGCACAACCCCGGAGAAGACCCGCCCAGGGTCCTCATGCAGGCGGGAGAGTGTTGCGAGGCTCTCGGGAAGATTATGCTCTCCAATGCGGTCGAGGAGAGGGTAGATCGATCCCTCCTCAGCAGAGAACCCCACCTTCTCGATCGCGTCGCGATCGATCGTCCCTTCGGGAGAGAAGGAGCGAAGCTTGCGCGCCTCCTGAAAGAGCACGAGAAGGTCGCCATTGCACCGTGCGATCAAGACATTCAGCGCCTGCGGATCGAGATGAACCCCCTGCGCGACCATCAACTCAGAGACCGTGCGTTCCAAGGCCTTTCCCTTGATAGGGGGGAGAGCCTGCACTATTCCGCGCTTTCTGGTTGCCTTGATGAGCGGGCTCGTCCCCTTCAACCCCGGCGCGAGGAACGTGAGGTACGTCCCTGAAGGGAGACTCGGTTCGATGAGGGCGGAGAAGGGCTTTGCCTTGATCGTCTCTGCATGACGGACGACAAAGTGGCGACTCTCTGCAAAGAGAGAAGCGGACTGAAGCTCCACCATAAGGGCGGAAAGATCAAGCTCGTCGCCGAACAAGGTATGCCGTTCGGCCTCCGGATGTTTTTCTATGATCCTCGTGTGGCGAGTATGCAGGGCCTGCTCGCAGCGGAACGGATCGCCGAAGATCAGGGTTAATTGTGGTTCGGGCATAGATCCTCGCGGGGTGATCTCCAAGATGACTAAATCATAGCCAGCTCATGCGCCATGAGCAACGGGGAGAGGATCGCCAAAGCGCTCGCCGCTTCTCAAGAAACAGCAAAAAAAGCTCTGCCCCCAGCGATTACCCTCAATCGAGAAAGCCGATTAGCGATTCTTCCGCCTCCTCGATGGCCGTGAGGCGCGGGACTTTTTGTAATTCGATGCCGAGTTGTTCTGCGAAGGGGAGTAGTACCTGATGAAGGTCTTCCTTAATGACCCACAGCGCGCGTGGCCAACCCTCAACGCCTTCGAAGACAGCGAGGAATCGAGCCTGAAACTCTGCTGGATATTTCCAGGGTTCACATAGGTCAAAGTGCAAGATGATGCCGTTCTTGTGCTCAACGATGAGGAGCGCAATGGGAAAGTAAGGAGGGCCGTCTTCCTGTTCGATCGGAGAGGGGAAGAGTAAGGTGTCCACCTCCCATATGCCGTGCTTTGTAGCAGGTGCCTCACACATTCTTTTCAACGTCGTTGCCGGTATGGGGGCAAGGGAGGGTTTTTCTTTTTTCTCATACGGAGTCGGTGCTCGCCACTTATCCTCCCAACGCATCCCATTTCGATCTTGCGGCACTCGCACCAGGTAGAGACCCTCTTCTGGCGGGATGAGAATATCAGGGTCGTCGGCTATCCGTTGCGTAACCTCGATGGCCTGTCCCAAGACCACGGTCAAGGAGCGAACCTCTTGGGCGGTCAAATACCAAGGGAAGAACCCGGGTTGGCAGCTTCGAAAGAGCGGCCAGGCATTGCGTCCCCGGAAACGAAGCCCAAGTTGGCGTATGAGCGCATAATCCTCTTTTCCTATGTCTGTGCGGTTCTCAAAGGAGGCCATCAGACACTTCTGGGTGGTGAACGCGTCAGGGCTGTCGGAGCCGATCTCCCCGGATAGGATGCTGTTGTAGGCGGCAAGCCCCTCGCTCCCGAGACTACCGACCAAGGCGAAGACCTCGCCCTGATTTCCCAACACACAGGTGTAGGTGACCTCGCCGGTTACGGGGTCCTGTACCCCGAAGAGATCGCTATCCCACATCCACTCCCATGGCGCAAGGGCATAAAACTCCTTAGCCGCCTGGTAGAGAGCTTTCCAATCTTCGAGGGACGGTGTCGCTTCTTCTCTCGTATCGTGCACGATCAATCCTCCTTTCACACGGACGGTATATTACATCAAATCAGCGAACGATTCTCTACCCAAATCATGCTCATCTTGTATGCGGCAACTCTCTTTCTTGTTCTGCCGTATATTCGCGGCTAATCTCAATGACGACATGCCAGCAACCTCACGAGTGTGCGATGAGATCATCTCCGTCATCAGCGATAGCCTACAAGGTGATGACCACACGTGCATCATCATCCACGGAGGGATCGGTGTAGGGAAGACACGCCTCGCGGAGCAGCTTGCCGCGGCTCTTATCGAACGCGGGATCAAGATCGGGGGGGTTCTCTCTCCCCGGGTTCTCGATGAAAATGAAACGATTGGCTACACAATTCACGATCTCTCAACCGCTGAGGAACAGCCGTTCGTCAGGCTGACCCCACCAGGGATACCAATCGGCAAATTCTATCTGATGGAGGATGGATTAGCGTTTGCTCGTGCAGCGATCGAATGCGCTACAAGAGCCATGCAGGTCGTATTTGTCGATGAGGTAGGGCGTCTCGAGTGCGATGGTAAAGGACACGCCCCGGCTGTGCGAACGCTATTACGCTCGCAAGCACTTCCGGTTCTCCTTATTCGCTCCGCTTTTGTCGAACGGGTGGTTGAGACCTTCGGGATCGCGCGCTACGAGCTCCTTTTTGTCGAATCATGCCTCCCAGACTTCTCCCCAGAAGAAGGACGCCCATGAGCGATCGGTTCTGGGAGATCGTCGAGGGAGTTCGCTTCCCCATCTTTGTGACCAACGGCAAGGACGGCTTCCCACAGGCGCGGCCGATGACCATCCTTCTCCGCGCGGGGAGAACCGTCTGGTTTGCCACCTCCCGAAGATCGAATAAGGTGAGTGAGATCGCGGCCGACCCTAGAGTGACGATCCTCTTCATCGATACGGTTCTATTCAACTACGCCCACCTGCACGGGCGGGCGCGCCTCATCACAGACGAGGAGCAGAAGAGGAAGCTCTGGCAGGAGGCCTGGACGGAGGAGTGGCCGGAAGGGCCGTCCGACCCGGACTACGTCCTCATCGAGGTAGTGGGGGAGCACGGCACGTACTACTACGGCGATAGCGATGAGTCCGGTGAAGTCGCGCTTCACCCGTAGCGCCTGGACGTCCCTCAGTATCGCGTCTGGTTTCCTCTCCGGATAGCAGATGGCCGGGATCCGTGGTAGTATGAGAGGCAGCGTTCAAAAGGGAGCAAATGTGCTGGTGTACTCGTAGCGTGAATTATCTGTCTTGAATGAGGAGGTTCAGGAAATGCAGTGGATTTTGCTTGTCGTAGGGCTTGTTCTGGGTGTAGCTATTGGGTTCCTTCTGGCGCGACTACGTGGAGGCGAGCGGAAGGTCGCCCTGCAAACAGAGATCAACATCCAGAGAGAACGGCTTGCAACTGTTGAG
>JAUWNQ010000080.1 GCA_030612565.1 Candidatus Bipolaricaulota bacterium
ACTCCGTCGTTAGGGATCGAGTCGGAGATTCCAACCACAGCAACCTTCTCCAGGATGTCGGGATAGCTATCCATCACTGCCAGACGAAGGTCCTTCACTCCCCACGGGCAACATCCCGTGTACAGCTCGTTGTTTATTGGATCCCAGATGCCGAGTTCGGGGTACATATGTTCCTCCCACTGTAGGCCCATCTGCTTGACCCAGCGCGGGGGCTTTGGTCCGCTGAAGTAGCCCGTGCAGAAAACGACATCTCCCTCATATACTGCAACTATGGAGTTGTTATGAGAACCGGTCTCCAAGGTGTCTCCCGGAGTGACCCCGTATCCCGCCATGGTGATGTTTGGATACTGGTACCCCGACGAGGAACCTGGGTAGGCATAGCCCCACTTCTTCCCTTCTAGGTCGAGGATCGATTCGATCCCGCTGTCCCTGCGCGCATAGAACCCGGACCAGTAAGCGGTATACCCCTGACGAACAGAGACGAGCCGGAAGTCTAGCCCTCCTGCTGCCTCGTAGGCTTGCACATAGACCTTTGTCGAGAGGAAGGCGAAGACATCACCCTCTGCTGCTCTGACTTCTTCCACGGCTGCCGCCGTATCTGGAGTCATGTACGCTTCGATCCACAGGCCAGTCAAGTCGTACAGAGCTTGTGCGATGATCTCGCCCGTCTCCTGAACTACTGCCACGTTTGTGGAAGGCACCAAAATCAGCCGAATCGGTCGATCCTTCGTCCCTAACTCCTGAGCAAAGCCCAGGATTCCTAGAACCAGAACAGCCACTAGAGCCAAAACCGCAATCCTACGCATCCTGCCACCTCCTATAGGTTTGGAAACGCCCTCCGGGGATGCGATAATCGCTCTTCTTTGTCTCTCGTGATACCACACCCCCGCTTTGTTGCTGACACCTCTATCATAGGTTCTATCGAACGACAAGTCAACTGTCAGATCCTGTTTACTCCCGCTTATACGGCTGGCCGAGCGCTTTTGGGAAACGCACCCGCCCGATTACTCCCGAGACCACCAGAAGGGTCACGATGTAGGGGAGCATCTCCACGAACTGCCAAGGGATCGGCTTGGACGGAAGCGTCTTGATCCACGTCGCCAGGCTCTGGAAGAAACCGAAGATGAACCCACCGAGGAGCGCGAGGAGCGGGTTCAACCCACTGAAGACGACCGTTGCCAGGGCGATGAACCCACGCCCTGCCGACAGATCCTTGGTCACCGATCCGATCCAGCAGACGCTCATGTACGCCCCGCCGAGTCCGGCAAGGGCGCCACCGAAGGTCGTCGCCAACAGACGGACAAGATTGATGTTGATCCCAGCGACGTCCGCCGCCTCCGGAGCCTCCCCGACCGCCTTCAGGATCAGTCCGGCCCGCGTCCGTTTGAGGAACCAATACGCGATGAACGGCACTATAAGCGCTACAAAGATCATCGGGCTGACCGCTCCGATCGGTGTTTGGAGCTTCGCTAGCTCGGCCGCCTTGGGAACGTCGTGGAACCCCGGTGCGCCAAGCTTGATCAGGCCGAAGGCGACGATTCCCACCGCAAACAGGTTGATTCCGATCCCGGTGATCATCTGGGTCCCCTTCCAGTAGGTGTTGATCACCGAGAAGAGGAGCCATAAAACGGCACCAACCACCATCCCAACCAACAACCCAAACAGGGGGCCACCGAACTCCGCTCCGATTGCCCCGGCAAACGCACTCAACAACAGGGCTCCCTCCAGGCCGATATTGAACAGTCCGGCCGTCTCCCCGATGATCTCCCCCACAGCGGTCAGGGTGATGGGAACCATTGCATGAAGCGAGATGCGAAGCAGGCTGAGAATGTCGTTCCAGCTCATGCAGATCCCTCCTCGTTAGAGACGCGGCGCGTCAACCGGCGTAACAGACCGCACAACTCCGTTCCCTGTTTCTTGATCGCAGGGAAGATGCGAAACAGCTCGGGGATGGACATAGCAAGGACAATCGCCCCCATCACGATGCGGACCATCTCCAGCGGAACCGGATTCGACCCGTAGAATTGCATCACACGTCCGCCGGCCGTCAGTCCGCCAAAGAAGAGCGCCGCGATGATGATCCCGATCGGGTGGTTCCGTCCGACCATGGCGACCGCCATCCCGTCGAAACCAACGTTCATCAGCTGCGGAAGACCGCTGATAACCGCGTATGTTGGCGGGTTTCCCATCACGACCGTCGCGCCAGCGAGCCCCGCAGCCAACCCCCCGAGGATGAAGCTCAGGAGCATCGTCCGCTTGCTCTTTATCCCACCGTAACGCGCTGCCGCCGGATTCAACCCGGAGGCACGGACCTCGTACCCCATGGTGGTATGCCACAAGACAAAGTACATGACTATGGCAAAGAGAACCGCCGCAAACAGGGAATAGGACAGGTCCGTCCCCCGAACGAGGATCGGAAAGCGGGCACTCATCGGAATGCTGATCGTCTTCTCGCCCCGCATCGGGTCGACCAGGATGAACGCAACCATGTAGAACGCGAGAAACCGCGCGATCCAGTTGAACATAATCGTGGAGATAACCTCGTGCACCCCGCGGGTCAACTTGAGAATCGCGGGAACGAGGCTCCATACCGCTCCAGCAATCATGGCGAAGATGATCCCCGTGATGATGTGCAGGCCGGATGGGAGGGTGAAGTATCCGACGGTCACCGCCGCGACGGCTCCCATGTAGACCTGCCCCTCCGCACCGATATTGAACATCCCAGCGCGAACGCAGATGGAGAAGGTGAGCGCCGTCAGGATGAGCGGGACCGCGCGCGCCGCCGAACTTGCAAGCCCGTAGGAATCCCCGTAAGCCCCGCGGAACATGGCCATGTAGGCCTTCCAGGGATCGTAGCCCCAGATCCACATCAGGAGGGCCCCGACGAGCAGGCCGACCACGCCCGCCAACACCGACTCCAGGGCCGGGTTGAGCCCGGTCAATGTGCGACGTGTCGCTCCCAACAGATGGGATGAGCTCTTCGTCACTTCACTACTCCTACTCCCTCCTTGACTGTCACTCCGCCCATGAGCAATCCGATCGTCTCTCGGTCGAGATCAGCCGGTGAGGCAATGGTCATGAAGCGACCTTCGTACATGATGGCGACCCGGTCGGAGAGGGCAAGGACCTCGTCGAGATCGGCCGACACAAGCAGGATAGCGCGGTCGTTGTTGCGCATCTCGACGAGGAGATCGCGGATGTACTGAGCGGAGCCGATATCCAACCCCCGCGTCGGCTGCGCAGCGACGATGATATCAGGGTTCTTGGCGAGTTCCCGTCCAACGATCAGCTTCTGCTGGTTCCCCCCGGAGAGGCTCTTCGCCGGTGCGCCCGGCCCGGTGGCCTGAATGTCGAAGCGGTCCATCAGCTCTCGCACGTGTTGATTGATCTTCCCCCACCGGAGAAACGACATCGGCCCACGGAATTCCTCCCAGCGGTGCACCCCAAGGATCGCATTCTCGGCCAGGGTGAACGGGAGGATGAGTCCCAGCTCCCACCGGTCCTCGGGGATATGCGCCACACCGAGGCGGTAGATCTCCCGGGGGTCCTTCCCCAGGATGTTCGTCCCGTTGATCGTGGCGACCCCGTTCGTGGGGAGGCGAAGGCCGGTCAACAATTCGACAAGCTCGGTCTGCCCGTTCCCCTCCACACCAGCCACACCGAAGATCTCACCTGCATGGACGTCGAACGAAAGGGCCTCTACCGCGATCTCACCGGTGTCACCGCGTGCCGTCAGGTTCTCCACATGTAGAATACCTGGGCCTGATTTCATCTCTTCTACCCGCGCGCGCTCCCGGTGGGGAAGCTCCTCTTCCGTCAGTTCAACAGCCCTTGCCTCAGTGTCGATCATCTTGCCGACCATCAAGCGTGCCAGCTCTTCCGTGGTAGCCTCTGCTGTCTTGACGTCTCCCACCATCTCCCCGTGCCGGAGGACAACTACCCGGTTGGTGACCGAGCCGACTTCCTTCAGCTTGTGAGTGATGAGGATGATCGATTTCCCGTCCTCCCGCAGACGACGCAGCAGGGCGAACAACTCGTCCACCTCGAGCGGGGTCAACACCGAGGTCGGTTCATCGAGGATCAACAGATCGACATCACGGGAAAGGACCTTGAGAACCTCCACCCGCTGCTGTTCACCCACGGCGAGTTTCTCCACCGGCACATCGAGCGGAACATGAAGCCCACTC
>JAUWNQ010000153.1 GCA_030612565.1 Candidatus Bipolaricaulota bacterium
TCGAGTGCGTCCTGCAGCTTGGCCTCGGTCTCCACATCGACCGCGCTCGTCGAATCATCGAGAATGATGATTTTAGGGCGCACGAGGAGGGCTCGCGCGATGGCGATCCGCTGCTTCTCCCCGCCGGAGAGGGTCACTCCACGCTGTCCTACTCGTGTATCGTAGCCATTGGGTAGTGCTGAGATGAATGCGTGTGCCTGCGCCGCCTTCGCAGCAGTGATCACCGCTTCCTCATACGCCTGTGGGTCTCCATAGCAGATGTTATCGCGGATCGTCCCTCCGAAGAGGACCGCTTCCTGAAGAGCCACCCCGATCTGCGCCCTGAGGGAATGAAGGCGGATATCCCGCACATCGACTCCGTCAATACTCACCCGACCTGCGGTTACGTCATAGAAGCGAGGAATGAGGTGAATAAGAGAGGATTTTCCCGCTCCGGTCGCCCCAAGGATCGCCACTGTCTCTCCAGGCTCAGCGATGAGGTTGATCCCTTTTAACACCGGGTCGCGTCCATCCTGTGCGTAGCTGAACGAGACGTTCTCGAACGCAACGCGCCCCGCCACATTCTCCAAGGGACGAGCCGTCTTCTTCTCCTGCACCTCAGCGGTGCTGTCGAGGACCTCGAGAATCCGGCCAGCCGAGGCATCGGCCGCTGCCAAGGGGCCGATCATCCCTGCCAGCATAAGAATGGGGAAGAGAGCGAAAGTCAGGTAGTTGATCGAGGCAACAAGTTCTCCTAGCGTCATTTGCCCGTGGATAGCAGAGGTTCCACCAAGCCAGACCGCCCCGACGACCCCCAGGTTAACGATGAGGAGCATCGTCGGGATGAGGATAGCCAGAAGCTCCATCACGCGGATGTTCTTTGCCATAAGCTTGGTATTGGCATCATCGAAGCGTGCCTCCTCATGCGAGACACGCACGAACGCCTTGACCAGTCGCACCCCGGCGAGGTTCTCCTGTAGCACCGTGTTCAACCGGTCGAGTCTCCTCTGCACCGCGAGGAAGAGTGGCTGCGCCATGCGCATGAAGAGCAGGATCAGGGTAGCAATTATTGGGAGGAAGCAGGCCATCATCACTGCCAATTGACGGCTGGTAAGTATGAGCATGACGATGCTCCCCACGATCCACGCCGGCGCACGCGTTAAGAGGCGAAGCGACATCGTAATGATCGACTGCACCATGTTTACGTCGCTTGTCGTGCGCACCAAGAGCTTTCCCGTTCGGAGCCTGTCCAGGTTTCCAAACGAGAACGTCTGCACCTTACGCACGATGGCGCTCCTCACATCGGCGGCGAACCCTTGTGAGACCCGTACCGCAAGGAGCGTGTTTCCGATCGAGAAGAGGGCACTAATAAGGGCCACACCGATCATGACAAGTGCGGTCGTGACGATCATGCGTATGTCCCCGTTGGCGATCCCTCGATCGATGATTCGCTGCGTCAAGCGTGGGATGAGTAGGTCCGCGCCTACCATACCGAGGAGGAGGGTGAGCGCGATGACACTCTGCCATCTATAGGGTGCAACGAAGCGAAACATCCGCTTGAGTGACGCCATGTCCTGTGTCCTCGTTTGTTCCGTCTTGTAGCTACTGGATCTTCGTCTGTCCCAGGTTATCGCGAATCCGCAACAGGAACTGTCGCAAGAGCGTACGATCTCCTTCAGTAAATCCGGCAAGTGCCTGTCCCTCTAACTTGTGCCAGTTTCCTTCCACTCTCTCTCGCAGCGATCGCCCTTCCTCAGTCAAGAAAACACGCGATCCACGTTGATCGTGCGGATCCGGGCGTCGCTCGACCAAGCCGAGCTTCTCCATGCGCTGCAGGGATATGGTCACCGTCGCCGGAGCGACACGCAGTCCATGCGCAAGTTCCGACTGTGTGATCCCATCCTTGCGCCAGAGCTGTTGCAGTGCTACACCCTGCCCGCAATAGAGGCCGATCCCGCCCATGAGGAGACGTGACCGATCGCGCGAGAGCTTGCAAACCTGCGCCAGCAGATAACCGATTGAGTCATGGCTCCCTTCTTTGTCCATGTCGGCCTCCTGTGTTACCTACGATTAAATACTTAGAGATCTAATATTTAGTTGTCTAAATAATAGCCTTTCCTCCCCTCTTGTCAAGCAGGGGATCTTCGCTATGACTTGGGTGCGCCAGCTGGCAGGACTAACGGCTCTTTGTCTTTTCAAGTGGGTAACTAAAGAGAAGAGGTGCAAAATTATTTCACCACTAAGGACACGAAGAGCACGAAGAAGTCAGAGGATGAAGCGTTTGACCTCACTCTTAAGCTTGGTGACATTGAAGTTGATCAGGAGTCCGGTCTTTGCTCGCGCTTCCATTCTTCGTGTCCTTCGTGCTCTTCGTGGTGAATTCTCTTTGGCATCCGGCCCCGTGCGAACCGAAATTAGAAGTCATTACCCACTCGCAACGACAAGGAATCCTCATCAATGATTGGCCGATGGGAGGATTTTTCTCCGATGTGCTTGGCGTGCTATGATGTCACGGAGGTGAGTGGTATGAAAGCGTTCTCGTTCATTATCGGAAACTGCCCCGGGAGCCTCGTGAAGATCGCGGAGATCCTTGGGAACGAACACGTCAACATCGAAGGGATCGCTGGCACGACCGTGTTGGAGGAAGGTGTCATCTGTCTTGTCACCGACGATCCTGGGAAGGCGCGCAAGGTCTTGCGCGGTGCAGGAGTCGATTTTGAGGAGAATGAGGCGCTTGTTCTGGATCTCGCTAATCATCCGGGCCAGCTAGCAACACTCCTTGGACGTCTGAACAGGGAGAAGATCAATGTTCTATCCTGCTATCCGAGCGTGGAGAAGAGCCAG
>JAUWNQ010000165.1 GCA_030612565.1 Candidatus Bipolaricaulota bacterium
TGACCTTCAGGTCAAAATGAAATTGGCGGAATACCCCGTAGTCTTGCTACGGGGATAGTCAATTTCAAGGGATTTCTTTATTCCTCACTTCGTGCGCGTGTGAAGCTAGGAGCCGCTACCCACTCAAAACGACGAAGAGCCTGTTTTCATCCGTCCGCTATCAATCATACTGCAAAGAGCAGCGTGGTTGAAGGGAATGACGGGATGGAGCGGTCTCCTTTCCTCCGTTACGGCAACCAGGCAGAAGGGGAAAAAGGAAAACAGGGATCTTCCCTTAGCAAGTCGTTCAGCGTGTTTGCTTCGCGGGGCAGATCGAGCGGTAGGCACAGTAGGTGCATCCTAGATAGGTGGGGTTGGCGGGAAAATCTTCGGAGCGGATACCGGCTGCAGCGGTTTCAATGTCTGATCGCGCTTTCTCCAATGTCTTCTCACTCGGAACGCAGCGCCCAACGATCACTTTTGGGGTGAGGAAGCGAAGTTCGAGGCCCGCTGGGATCTCTCCGAACAGGTACTCGTAAGCAAGGGCATAGATCGCAAGCTGAAGGCTTGCCTTCGTCCTTTTATCCGCCTGTTCTTCGTTGGTTACAGCGGAGGTCTTGTAGTCGATGATCACGCCGTTACCGGGTTTCTTCGTATCCGGGATATCGATCTGATCGAAGATCCCGCTGACTTTCACCGCACCCTCGGTGAACGAGAAGTGCTGCTCGACGTAGGTGGGGATAGACTCTTCTGCGTTGGTGTACGCGTAGAACTGTTCGAGTGCCTCCATCCCTTCCTGGAAGCGCAGTTCCTCGTGCTGTCGCGTGAGGAATCCCTCGCTCTGCCAGGCGGTGCGGAAGGCTTCCTTGATCTCTGCGAGAGGAATCTGTCGTCCGGCGTGACGGGCAACGTTGTACCGCTTGATCGCCTGGTGGATCGCGTACCCGTAGATCACTGCGTGGTGCTGGCGGATCGGGACCTTCAAGACATGAATATAGCGGTACTTCATCGGACAGGTGAGGGAAGCGTCTATCCTCTGGTGGCTAAGTTCGAGGATCTTCTCTCCCCGGGGGATGAGTACAAGCTCCTCGTTGGAGGAGGGCGTTCGGGCGGACTGTGTCCGGTCAGGCTGCTGTGTCCGCTCGGACTGCGTCCGGTCGTAGCGGGCGATTGCTGCTAGTGGCGACCCTTTGACCACCTTCACCTGCGAGGGGGAGAGGTCGAGGGCTTCTGAGACGAACTGGCTCGGCTTACGCGGCCGTTTCCCACCGTAGTCCTTGGCGCTTGTCAGGTAGAGAGACTCCTTGGCGCGGGTCATCCCCACGTAGAAGAGCCGGCGCTCCTCCTGCTTGTGAAAGTCGGAGGTGGTGAGGCGATCCTTCACCAGTGCGTCGGGAAGAGGGATCGGATCGCGGCGGTGGGACGAGGGGAACCGTCCTGAGACGAGCCCGACGAGGAAGACGATCGGGAACTCGAGCCCCTTTGCCTGATGGATGGTGAGGACGTTCACCGCGTCCTCATCCCAGTTCGCCTCTCCCACAGGGGGATTGTCCCCCGCCTCGATCAGGGCATCGAGGTAGTCGATGAACCACGGGACACGGTTGTAGGACGCCACTTGGGCGAAGCGTTCGATGATCGAAAAGAGCTTGGCCAGGTTCTGCACGCGCAGGGTGTCCTCCGCCTCTTCGGAGTTCGACAGAGCCTCGATCATCCCAGTACGTTCGGTGAGGTACTGGTACAGGACCTCACCCGTCTTCTCCTGCGTCGCGAGCGGGAGCATCGCAGTGAGGTCCTCCGAGAGCTTCTTCATCGCTACCCGCCCCTCTTCCGACAGGCCAAGGAACTCCGCGCTCTTCATCGCGATGCGGAAGACCTCGAACAGGCTCTTGTTTCGCCGTTTGGCGAAGCTCGTAGCAAGGGTGAGATCCTCCGCCGGGACCCGGTAGAACGGCGAACTTGCGAGGTAGTGAAACGACATGTTGTCACGGGGATCTGCTAGGAGGCGGAGGAAGGCGACAGCGGTCTTGATCTCCTCGCGATCGTATAACCCGCGGCTTCCAGAGAAGTGCCACGAGATGTGGAGGAGGTTCAGCGCGTGGAGAAACGAATCGGCCTGAGCGTTGCTCCGTACGAGGATGGCGAAATCCCGGTAAGAGAGGTCCTCTTCCTTCGCCCGCCTGGCAATCGTCTCGGCGACGAAGTCGCACTCCTCGTTCAACGTATCGAAGTGGACCTGGTGAACGGGACTCCCCTCACCCATGACCGCGTGCAGGCGCTTGCAGATCCCCTCCCTTACCTCCAACCGATCGGGATTGTTGTACTGGATCAGGCGGTAGGAGGCATCGAGGATCGGTTGTGTGGAGCGGTAGTTCTTCACGAGTACGATCTTGTTCGCATCCGGGTACTCGGTGCGGAAGTTCAGGATGTTGCTGATCGCCGCCCCGCGAAACTTGTAGATCGACTGGTCGTCGTCCCCGCAAACGGTGATGTTCCCCTCCCCGGAGAGGAGTTTCAGAAGCTCAAACTGGGCGTAGTTTGTATCCTGGAACTCATCTACGAGGATGTAGCGAAACTTCTCCCGGTAGCGTTTGAGTACGAGAGGATGCTCGCGCAAGAGGCGCAGGGTCATGGCGATCAAGTC
>JAUWNQ010000073.1 GCA_030612565.1 Candidatus Bipolaricaulota bacterium
AAGAACGACTGCTGCCCGCTCTCCCTCTCCTTGCGGGCAACCTGCATCACCTCGATTCCTCCGGAAAGGTGTCGCAGAAGCCCGCGGCGCGATGCGCCAAACCGGTCGAAGGCCCCCGTTTTGATCAATGCTTCCAGCGTGTCACGATCGACCCCGTCTTCCTCGATCCGTCGACAGAGGTCGAAGAAGGAGCTGAAGCCATCACCGCGTACAGCAAGGATCGACTCGACCGCCCCGCTCCCCACATGCTTGATCGCGGCCAACCCGAAGCGGAGGCGGTCATTCGCTATCGGGGTAAACGTCGATTCACTCTCGTTGATATCGGGCGGGAGGACCTCGATCCCCATCTTCTGGCACTGTCCGATGTAGGAAGCTACTTTATCCAAATCCCCTTGCACACTCGCGAGCAGGCTCGCCATGAAGTAGGTCGGGTAGTTCGCCTTGAGGTAGGCGGTCCAGTAGGAGATGAAGGCGTAAGCGGTCGTATGCGACTTATTGAACCCGTAGCGGGAGAACTTCTCCATGTCGTTGAAGCTCTGCGTAGCAAGCTCATCGGAGATCCCGTTTTTACGGCACCCGTCGATGAAGTTATCGCGCAGGCTTGCCATGATCTTTTTATCCTTCTTCCCCATTGCCTTGCGGAGGATGTCGGCCTCGGCGAGCGAGAACCCGGCGAGTTTCTGCGCCATCTGCATCACCTGATCCTGATAGATCGGGAGACCGTAGGTCTCTGCGAGGACCTCTTCCAGGCTCGGGTGCGGGTAGACGATCTTCTGGCGGCCACAGCGCCGCTCCACATAGTCGTCGGTCATCCCGCTCTCCAGCGGACCCGGACGATACAGGGCGAGGAGAGCGATCAGGTCCTCAAACCGGTCCGGCTGCACGTTGCGGATGAGAGCGGTCATACCCGAGCCTTCGAGCTGGAAGATCCCCGCGGTCTGGCCCTCGCGGATCATCCGGAAGGTCTTCTCGTCGTCGAGTGGAACAGATTCGATGTCAATATCGATCCCGGCCCGCTCGTGCAGGGCCGCACATGCCTCATCGATCAGGGTGAGGTTCCGCAGCCCCAAAAAGTCGAATTTCAAGAGACCGATCGCCGCGACATCGTTCATGTCGAACTGGGTGACGATCTCACCTTCGCTTACGCGCAAGAGAGGGACGTGATTGAGGAGTGGATCGGCAGATACCACCACCCCGGCAGCGTGGGTGGAGGTGTTACGCGTCAATCCCTCGAGACGCCGGCCGATATCGATGACCTCTTTGACCGATTCATCCGTCTCGTAGAGGGTTTTAAGCTCTGCTACCCGTTCGAGGGCGGTCTTCAGGTTGTTCCCGTACGGGATCAACTTGGCGAGCTGGTCGGTCGTCCCATAGGGAACGCCGAGGACGCGCCCCACGTCGCGCACCACACTGCGCGCGGCCATGCGGTCGTAGGTCGCAATCTGCGCCGTCTTATCGCACCCATACTTCCCCTGTACGTAAGCGATCACGCGATCGCGCCCCTTCACGCAGAAGTCGATGTCAAAGTCCGGCATGCTGATGCGCTCCGGGTTGAGGAACCGCTCGAAGATCAGGTTGTACTTCAGTGGATCGACACGCGTGATCCCAACGCAATAAGAGACCAGGCTCCCCGCCGCCGAACCGCGCCCCGGGCCGACAGGGATCCCCTGGCTGCGAGCAAACCGGATGAAGTCCCACACGATGAGAAAGTAGGTCGCGTATCGCATCCGCTCGATAACACCGAGCTCGTAGTCAAGGCGATCCTTCACCTCTTGCGATAGGATCTCGAAGATCTCCTCGGCCCCACTATAGGCGAGGGTGCGTAGGTACGTATCGGCATTCTCCACCCCGGAAGGAAGGTCGAATGGGGGGATCACGGTCTGGCCGAACGATATCTCCAGGTTGCAACGATCGGCGATCAGGCGTGTATTCTCGATCGCTTCCGGGATATCACTGAAGAGTTCCTCCATCTCTGCGGCGGTCCGAAAGTGGAACCCCTCCCCATCGAACCGCATTCTATCCGGATCAGTGATCTTCTTGTTGGCGCGAATGTTCAACAGGACCTCGTGCGCCAGCCGATCCTCCGGGGCGAGGTAGTGGATGTCGTTCGTCGCTACAAGGGGAAGATCAAGGGAGCGGCCAAGCCGGATCATGTGTTCACGCAGGCGCTTGTCCCGCTCTGTCCCGTGATCTTGAAGCTCTAAGTAGAAGTTCCCCTTTCCGAAGATGTCGGCGTACTCTTCAGCCGCCTTCACCGCTTCATCGTCACGCCCCGCGAGGAGGAGGCGTGGGATCTCCCCGCTCTCGCAGGCAGAGAGGGCGATCAACCCTTCATGATAGCGCCGCAGAATCTCCTTGTCGGCGCGTGGCTTGTAGTAGAAGCCTTCGGTATGAGCAAGGCTGACAATCGTGAGGAGGTTCCTGTAGCCTGTCTCATCGGTGGAGAGCAAGACAAGGTGGTAATATTTCGCCCCCTGATGGACCTTCCGCTCTCGCCGATTACCCGGGGCGATGTAGACCTCACAGCCGATGATCGGCTTGATCCGACGCCGTTTCGCCTCGCGGTAGAACTTGATCACCCCGGCCATCCCCCCGTGATCAGTAAGGGCAAGGGCATCCATCCCGCACGCTGCCGCGCGATCGAGGAGCGCAGGGATCTTGCAGGAAGAGTCAAGAATGCTGTACTCGGAATGTGTATGTAGATGAACGAACCGCTCTGTCAACGCCCTCAATCCCCTTCGATGAAGATGATCTTCTCCTCGCCCGGTTTGACCAGCCTAAGCTCTGCGCGGGCCATCTCCTCGATCGCCTGTGGATCATCACGGAGTGCCAGTCGTGCCCGCAGATTCGTTTGCACGGCGAGCGCTACCCGCTCCTGCTCCACGAGACCGCTGAGTTGCGCCTGCAGCCGCCTGATCGTGAGGGAACGGCCGATATAGAGGGAGGCGATAAGGCCGACCAGAACGATCAATACTCCCAACAGGACGAGCCTGCGCCCTTGTCTGGGTGATCGATCGATCGAGGAGACCCTTGTCGTATCCATCCCCACCGCCCCCATCTGTAACCCGGTTCACCGCATCCGTGCGCCGCGGTTGAAAAACTATTTACGGTTAAAACTACTCACGGTCGAAATCGTTCCGGCCAACGGGCGAGTTCCAGTCCGTATTCCTCCTCAATCCTTAGGAGGCGGTTGTACTTTGCCACGCGCTCGCTACGCGAGATCGATCCGCTCTTCAGCTGCCCACACGCTGTCCCAGTGGCGAAATCTGCGATCGAGGTATCCTCAGTCTCACCGGAGCGGTGTGAGACAACGCAGGTGTAGCCGGCAAAGTGTGCCATATCCATCGTCATAAGCGTCTCCGAGACGGTTCCAATCTGGTTCAGCTTGATCAGGATCGAGTTCGCGATCCCAGACTCGATCCCGTGGCGAAGCTTCTCCGGGTTAGTCACGAAGTTATCGTCTCCCATGATCTGTATCTTCCCTCCGAGTTCCGCGGTGAGAACCTTCCAACCCGCATCGTCGTCCTCGGCAAGGCCATCCTCGATCGAGACGATCGGGTATTTCGAGATCCAATCCTTGTACACCGCCACCAAGTCCGCCGCTGATAGTTGCTGCACCGCCCCGTCGATCGTGAAGCGATAGGACCCCTTGTAGAAGCCCGTCGCCGCGGCGTCGATCGCAAGGGCGATCTCCTCTCCAGGAGTGTATCCGCTCTTCTCGATCGCCTTCACAAGCAAGGAAAGCGCTTCTCGGTTATCCCCAAGATTAGGAGCAAACCCACCCTCGTCCCCGACTGAAGTCGATAATCCCTTCTCATTGAGGATCCCCTTCAGCGTGTGGAAGACCTCGGAACAGTAGCACACCGCCTCGTGGATCGTCGCCGCTCCGATCGGAACGATCATGAACTCCTGAATGTCCACGTTGTTGTCCGCGTGCGCCCCCCCATTCAGTACGTTCATCATCGGGAGCGGAAGGAGTGGCTCACGGGCGCCGGAAATGTAGCGAAAGAGAGGGAGGCCGAGGCTATCCGCCGCCGCCCTCGTCGTCGCGAGCGAAACGCCAAGGATCGCGTTCGCGCCCAGGCGACCCTTGTTCTCGGTTCCGTCGAGATCGATCATCAAGCGATCGATCTTCTCCTGTGCCAGAGCATCCTGCCCGATCATCATCGGGGCGATCTCGTTTAGAACATTGCTGACGGCCTGGCTCACTCCACGCCCATGCAGCCTCTGAGGATCGTTGTCGCGCAACTCCACGGCCTCATATCTTCCCTTGGATGCACCCGAGGGGATCCCGGCCCGTCCAAAGGAACCATCTTCGAGAAAG
>JAUWNQ010000038.1 GCA_030612565.1 Candidatus Bipolaricaulota bacterium
GAAATCCCTTGAAATTGACTATCCCCGTAGCAAGACTACGGGGTATTCCGCCAATTTCATTTTGACCTGAAGGTCAAAACCGGGATTTCATTATTTCACCTCACCCCGACCCTCTCCTATCAAGGAGAGGGGTATAAGGAACCCCTGTGGCAAGACCACAGGGAATCTCAAGTTGAACCGCGGGTCCACCATCTGTGGTAGATCGATGATCGTGATCTGCTCGTCCCAATAGAGGATGTTGTACGGTGACAGATCACCGTGGACACGGTCCTCCGCTCCGAGCAACAACGGTGCGGGTGTCGCTTCATTGCCGATGTAATCCATGAGAATTGCTGAATCCTCCAAGGTAAAAAGCATCTCTCGCAAAGGCCTGCCTGCCATACCGGCACAGGCAGGCGTAAAGGACGCTGAAGCATTGCGATTTCCATTCTCTGCGTACTCCGCGTTCTCCGCGGTGAACGTTTTTGTAAGGGGAAGGGTTTATGCAACCTCCAACGCAAAGAGAAGACCGATTATGGAGAGCGCGGCCGAACGCTGGCAAGGATTCACCATAGGGGATACCATCGGCAGAGCGCCTCTGACAACCGGCGAAGACAAACCCCGGGGGTCTGGAACTGGTGCCTTATCAAGCAGGACTACAAGTGGAGAGCCAAAAAAGGGGGAATGACGATGTGTAATGGAAGAGCGGCCTTGGAGAGGCTCCTCGAGGGGAACAAACGGTTCGCCGTGGATAGCCCACAGCACCCAAATCAGACGGCAGCACGGCGGATGGAGTTGAGCAGTGGTCAGTCGCCTTTTGCGGTGATCCTTACGTGTTCTGATTCGCGCGTGCCTCCTGAGATCATATTCGACCAGGGGCTAGGCGACCTGTTTGTGGTGCGAGTGGCGGGAAACATCGTGGATGCCGTGGTATTGGAGAGTATCGAGTACGCCGTCGATCACCTCCACACCCCGTTGATCGTGGTGCTCGGCCACACCGACTGTGGCGCGATCAAAGCAGCCCTGCAGAGCAACGCGAGAGATGAGAACGTTAGCCTAATCGTTGAAGCGATCCTCCCGGCAATCGCAGCTGTCGGGGACTATGCTGCCGCCGACCGGGGCGACATGGTGGCAAGAGAGAACGTTCGGCTCACCGTGGAGACACTGAAGACATCAAGGCCGGTTCTTTCCCCACGAGTGCGCGAGGGCGCATTGCTCGTAGTCGGAGCGTTCTATGATCTCAAAGAAGGCACGGTAGAAATCCTCGAACCGCCGCTCTCCGCGTAACCTCGGGAATGCCATACCGTGTGACATCCTCCAAGAAATCACGAAGCCTCACAGCAAATCATCGAGGAAGCACGCAGGCTCTCCGATGGGGACTGGGACAAGTAAAGAACCTCACAGCAACCTATGGGGCATTGAAAGGCAGAAGCCGAAGATCTAACCGGAGTTGGCCTTCATGCTACAATTTTATGTAGAGCTTTGTTGCATCGAAAGTAACGTCGCACACAAGGTGCGGCGCTACATCAATCTTTCGTAGCGTCGGAGCTTGCCTCCGACGTTGAGGGCAGGCGTGGGCCCAGTAGGTCACCCTTTGCAATCGGCTCTTCATGGATTGAGAAAGGTATAGATGGCTAGCGCGAGTGAAGTCATCTCCTCCTGCTCGTCCGCTGTCAGACTTTTCCCAATGAGGGTGGCGAATGCGTCGATCTCCGGAAGGATCTCAGCGGGGAGATCCTTGCGCGGGAATGGTTCCTCCTCGGGGCCAAGGAGGATTTCCTCGAGGGTAGGATCGACCTGCTCGATCGGCCCTTGGTTCAAGAGCGCCCTGATCGCAAAGGAGACACTGAATGCCCAGCCGTTCTTCGTCCCCTCATAACTCTCTAACGCAATGGTGAAGACCCCTTCGAGCTGCTTGTTCAACTCGTAGACCGCTGCGAACATACCCGCGTCCGCAGCTTGCGTAAACAGTTCGAGGTCAGGCTCGTTAAGGTTACCGATTGCCGCGATCTGTTCCTGGTAGTCCCGGCAGAATGAGGCCACGCTCGACCGCAGGTGAGCAAGCCTGGTGACCTCCTCGACTCGTTGGGAATCCGTCTGCACGATGAATGCCATGTGGAGATCGACCAACCGATCGGAGACCTCCTCACATGCCTCGTTCAACCCAGGCGGGATCGCCACCTCGGAGCCGTAGAAGAGATAATCGGCGTACGAGCGGTATACAGCATAGAGAGGGGCAAAAGCAGTGTAGGAATCAGCGAACGCAGAACCAAGCGAAGCAGGGGAGGCTCCCGCCAAGACCACGCCGAGAAGACAAACAACAAGCGCTAATCCTGCAACTCGATGAACCATAGATCGTATTGTAGCGGATGTTCCACCGCCTTGCAGAATTCCGGTAAAGTAAATACCCGCTGCGAACTCAAAGTGAATGATTGAGTGATTGAATCTCCCGATCATTCAATCTTCCGATCTCTCAATTCCTCTTGCATCGCCCGGGCGGCTTCACCTATCCTCACAGGCATGAACCCCGAGAAGGTAACGAGATGGATTGCAGAACGTCTCCATGATCACTACGGCGAAATCTCCGTTACCACGAGCAATCCGCTCGAAGAACTTATCTCGACAATCCTCTCTCAGAACACGAATGATACGAACCGAGATCGAGCCTACGCTTCCCTCCTTTCACACTTCGGAGACCTCGACAAGGTGAGACAAGCCCCGGTAGATGAAATCGCAAAAGCAATCCAGGTCGGTGGATTGCACCGACAGAAGTCGTCCCGTATTAAGCTGGTCCTCGAACGGATCATGCAAGAACGGAGATCGCTCGACCTCTCCTTCCTCGCCGATCTTCCCCTCGACAAGGCGATGGCATGGCTCCTCGCCTCCCCGGGAGTGGGGAAGAAGACGGCGGGGATCGTGATGCTCTTCTCGTTTGACAAGCCGTATTTCCCGGTCGATACGCACATCCGGCGTATAACAACCCGTCTTGGCCTGGTGGGAGAGAGAGGCGACCCACACCAGCAAATGAACGCACTCCTCCCTCCCGATCCAGCGCTCATGAGGCGTCTTCACCTGCAGTTGATCCGCCTCGGCCGCGAGATCTGTCATCCGCGTCGTCCCGAGTGCCCCACGTGCCCGTTGAGCGATCACTGCACGTGGCGAACCGAGACTTCCTGAGCGAACGGTTGCCTTTCCCCCCTTCACCAAGGAAAATAAGGGAAGAAAGAACGGACGGAATCCGAACGCGAGGGGGTCTTATGCTCGAAGAGCGACTGGGAGAGATGTTAACCGTACGCGGGATGACCCTTGCGGTTGCCGAATCGTGTACCGGCGGGCTATTAGCAAGTCGGATCACCGATGTTCCAGGATCGTCCGCCTACTTCCGTGGGGGAGTCATCGCTTACCAGAACGAAGTGAAAGAGCGCCTACTCGCGGGCCCGGCTTCGATCCTCAGTCGATACGGTGCGGGGAGCGCGGAGACGGCAAAGGCAATGGCACCAGCGGGCAAGGACCTCCTAGCGAGTGATATCGCGGTGGCGATCACAGGGATTGCCGGTCCCGGCGGGGGGAGTGAGGAAAAACCGGTTGGACTGGTCTACATTGCTGTGGCTACAGCAGAAGGGATCCATTGCCAGCGGTTCGTCTGGGATGGGGATCGGCTGGCAAATAAGGAACAATCGGCCGATGCGGCTTTCAAACTCGTCCTCGACAGGCTGGGAGACACACCCTCCCTGTTTGAAAGCGGGGAAGAGATCCGGTAGCCTTCCCACTTAGTCTTTCCGCAAGGGAGCGGTAACAATAAAGATCTGTTTATACCTTGAGGTGCACGGCCTGGTCGACCACTCCGGGATTGGGGTAGCGACGCGCAATTCCGTGCAGGCCTTAGAGAGCCAAGGGGTTACTGTAACAAGGGACCCTGCTGCAGATTACGACATACTACACCTGCAATGGATCGGGCCCAAGTCGCTCTACTATGCACGTTGGGCACATAAGAAGGGGCGGCCGGTCGTGCTGAGTGTCCATACCCCCCCCGATCTGATCCACGAATCGTTTACCTTCTCCCGCACGCTCGCGCACATCTACGGGGAGTATCTTCGTAGATTCGCTCATACTGTGAACCTGTTCATCGCCCCCTCTCCCTTTGCTGCGCAAGAGCTCGACGGGATCGCCAACGGGCAGCCGATCCGCGTGGTCTCAAGCGGGGTCGATGTCGATCATTTCCGTTATGATCAAGAGAAGCGCGATTCCTTCCGGCGCGAGTACGGCCTCGATCGCCCCACGGTTCTCTGCACGGGACAGGTGATCCCCCGTAAGGGTGTTGAGGATTTTTTAGCCGTTGCTCGCCTTCTCCCGAGCGCCTCGTTCATCTGGGTTGGGGCGAGGGTCAATCGACTTCTCTTCTACAGTCCTCGCTTCGAGCGCCTCCTCAAGCGTCGTCCAAAGAACGTCCGTTTCACCGGATTTATCGACGATGTTGGTGCAGCCTACAGCGGATCTGATCTCTTCCTCTTCCCCTCACACGGGGAGTCGCTCGGACTGGTGATCCTGGAGGCCGCCGCGACCGGTCTCCCCCTTGTCGTACGCCGCCTTCCGATCTACCGTGGATGGCTCCACGAGGGAACGGATTGCACCATGGGGGAGACGCCGCAGGAGTTCGCCACCGCTATCAGTGCGCTGTTCGATCGACGGGAAGGCCGGAACCGTGGAGGATCCCACGTCGTGCAAGGGCACTCGTTGCCCCAAGTTGGGGAAGACCTCCTCTCTGCCTACCAGGAGATCCTGTGATGCGACGAAGGATCCTCGTCATCGGTCTCGATGGAGTGGGATTTCCGCTCATCGATCCGTGGCTTAAGGAGGGGAAGCTCCCGCACCTGGCACAGCTTTTCGACGCAGGAACCCACGGAACTCTACGAAGTACTATCCCTCCGCTGACTGGCCCGGCGTGGTCGAGCTTCCAAACAGGGGTCAACCCCGGGAAGCACGGGATCTCCGGATGGACAAAACGTCGACAAGGAAGCTACTCCATCTCGGTCGTAAATGGTGATGACATCCCCTACCCCACCATATGGGAGCTTGCAAGCGAGAACGGGAGAAAGGTATTGAGTATCGGGCTTCCCCTGAGCTACCCGCCGCGAAAGGTCAATGGGGTGATCATCCCTGGGATGTTGACCCCGGAGAGTGATCCCACACCGACCTCCCCTCCAGAGATCTACGCCGAGCTTCGTCGCGTTGCGCCGGATTACCGTTTTTTTCCGGAGTGCGCCCACCGATTCACCACAAAAGCAAAGACGAAGGAGCTCCTGACGAGCATAAAGGGGCGGGCGGAGGCGGCGAAACATTTCCTGCGCCAAACCGACTGGGATCTGGCGATGCTTCACTTTCAGGCGACCGACAAGGTTCAGCATGATCTCTGGGGCGGCGAGAAGAACGGGTTCGATCCCCTCCTCACCGTCTTCCAGGAGGTCGATCGACAGGTTGGGGAATTAGTCGAGATTGCACAGGCGATGGAAGCGAGTGTAATCCTCCTCTCCGATCACGGAATGGGTCCAGAGGAGTACACCTTCTCGATCAACACCTGGCTCCTTCAGTCAGGGTACCTCCACCTAAAAAGGGGACCGGCCACCCGCTTCAAACGCATCGCGTTCCGTCTCGGGTTCACACAGAAGCGACTTATGCGCCTTGGCCTCCTTCTTTACCCCCTCGCCTATAGGCTTGGGCTCGTCCGCTCGTTCTTCGATACAGTAGGCGAAGGCTGGCTCGCGCGTGCGATCTCCGCCCTCTTCCTCTCCCTTGACGATATCGATTGGGCGCGAACACGCGCCTATTCCCACGCCGATATCGGGCACATCCGCCTGAACCTGCGCGGGCGTGAGCCTGAGGGGATCGTCACTGAAGGCGAGAAGGGCCGGCTGACCGAGGAACTGATCGAGAGGCTACGGGCAGTTGTGAACCCGCATAGCAAGGA
>JAUWNQ010000110.1 GCA_030612565.1 Candidatus Bipolaricaulota bacterium
CGCGCCTATTCCCACGCCGATATCGGGCACATCCGCCTGACCCTGCGCGGGCGTGAGCCTGAGGGGATCGTCACTGAAGGCGAGAAGGGCCGGCTGACCGAGGAACTGATCGAGAGGCTACGGGCAGTTGTGAACCCGCATAGCAAGGAGCCTCTGCTAGGTCA
Organism: Candidatus Bipolaricaulota bacterium; assembly: GCA_030612565.1. The sequence continues at coordinate 165 of JAUWNQ010000110.1, forward strand.
AGTCTTCCGCCGCGAGGAGATCTACCATGGGGAGCGGCTCGACCAGGCCCCCGATATCCTCTTCCTTCCGCTGGACCTACGCACAGTAGGGAGTGGGGCATCGGGGTTCTACTCCAACAGGCTCTTTGATCGCCCTCTCCTCCGCGCGAACCACCGCATGGAGGGGATCCTCATCGCCGTCGGGGAGCCCTTCAAGCGCAATCACATTCTGCGTGACGCGACCCTCACCGACCTCGCCGCAAATCTCCTTTACCTCATGGATTGCCCGATTCCCACCTACATGGACGGGAGGATTTGGGAGGAGGCATTCACCGAACAGTGGGCAAGACAAGCTCCACGATGGATCGAGCGGGAACCATCCCGGAGCGACCCAGCCAACCGAGAGGGGAACGAAGCCGAGGATGAGGAGCTGCAGCAACGCCTGAAGCAACTCGGATATCTCAGCTAAACTTGAATCATCTATGAATCCCATGCTAGTATTCCTTCATGAATAGACCAGGCAGGAAGAGGCTGAGCTATGCACTCTCCATCGCAGCCGGACTCATTCTTCTCGGTGTTGTTCTCTACTACGTGGGCTGGCGCAGCATCCTCGCGCAGGTCCACGCCCTGGGGGCTGTAGGGATCATTGCAGTAATCGGAAACGTGCTTCTCACCGCACTCACCTGGATCGTAAGCTGGTGGATCATCCTCATCTCTTACGGGATCAAGCTTCCTTTTCGGCGCATCGTTGGAGCACGTTTGAGCGGGTTCGCAGTGAGCTACGTCACTCCCACGCTCTACTTTGGCGGGGAGCCAGTGCGCGCACTGATGGTGGCTGGCCAAACTTCGGCTCCCACCACTCGCATCTTTGCCACCGTTGTGGTCGACCGGTTCCTAGGAGCCTTAAGCCTGATCGCATTCATCTTTATCGGGGTCTTCTACGCTCTTGTCTCTCCGCAAGTCGCAATGGCAGAGAGGCGTGCCGTCGTGATCGGAGTTGCCTTCATCGCGTTCTGGATCGTCATTGGCCTGATAAACTTCGCCGGCAACTACAAGTGGATAAGCCGATTGATCCGCCTACTGAAACACCCGTTTCACCGCTGGCGTAATGGGATCGAACGTGCTGCGAATCATGTCGCTGAGACCGAGGATGAGATCTACGAGGCGTTCACCCGCCACTGGAAGGGGACACTCCTCGCCTTCCTGGTCCAGCTTCTGTCAAACTTCCTCGTATACATGCGGCCGCAGGTCTTCTTTCACTTCTCCTCCCACCAGACGTTCGACTTCACACAGATCTCACTCTGATTTTCTCAAAACATCATGCTCTCTTTCTTCCTGTGGATCACACCCGGTGGATTGGGAACCGGCGAGGCTGGCTTGATAGGTATCTTTAAGCTAGTCGGGGTGAGGAAGGAGGGAGCGGTCGCCTTTTCGCTGATGTTCAAGCTCGTCGAGTTCATCATCGTAGGGATCGGCCTGGCTTACCTATTCAATAAGGGGATCAGTCGGATGGCCCACCGCTTTAAGGAGCGAACCCATCGGCATTGACGTCGGGGTAAAGACGTAGGATGAATTTGCTCGGAGGCAGTTCGTAGGCTACCCACTGCCCGATCGTAAAAGGGCTCAGTATCTCACTTGCATCACTTTAGTGCATCCCTTCTATCCCTCCCCCAATCACGGTATAATCCTGAGACTATGGCCGTTGTGAACGAGATCGGTAAGGTGATGAAGCGAAACCACGCCCTGGTGACGTTCGATCAGGAACGGATCGTGCGCGCAATACGGCGCGCGGCTGACTCCAACGGTGGATTCGAACAGGACTACCAGAAGGATATCAATGAGCGGATCTTCGCCGCTGGGGGAACGGATGAGGGGATCGCTAGTTTCCTCTCCGATCTCGTGGTGGTCGTCTTGAACGGGGATCCCCATCACGGCGTCGCAAATTTCCCTCCCACGGTTGAGGATGTTCAAGATGCAGTCCTTCACGTACTGCGAAGCACGGGGTTCACCCGCACGGCCGATGCCTATACCTGCTTCCGCTGGGGGCACCACTGGGTGCGCCAGGGAGCGATCACCGAGGAGCAATTCGTACGCAACGGCTATCCACCTAAGCAGATGGACCCGATGATCGAGTGGAACCGCGCCCACGGGTGTGATACGGTCGAGGGGCTGAACGAGGTCGTGCGCCGCGGCAGGATCAAGCCGCTGATCGATGATGCACTCTTAGCCTATGAAGAGTCGCTCGATCAGGCTGCCGCGAAGGTGATAGCACGAATCGAGGCCGGGGACGAGATCAAGATGATCTGGGTGAGCGGGCCGTCGTCCTCGGGGAAGACGACCTCCACGGTTAAGTTGACTCGGCGACTGCAAGAACAAGGGTTGCGTTTCCTCATGCTCAACCTCGATGACTACTTCTGGCCGCTGATCGAGCACCCGACCGACTGGATCAACGATCGGAACTACGAGACGCCAGAGGCGCTCGATATCCAGCTGCTGAACACGCACCTGCGCGCCCTCCTCGCTGGGGAGACGATCGACAAGCCGCTCTATAGCTTCAAGGAGGGGCGGCGGGCCGGGACAAAGAGGGTGCACCGCGATCCGGATCAGATCCTGCTCCTCGACTGCTTGCACGGATTCTATCCGCCGATGACGGAGGGGATCGACTCCTCTGCGATCTTCCGCTTGTACATCGAGGCGATGAACCCACTCTACGAGATCGAGGTTATGGAGCCGCTTTACGATATGGTGTGGACCGGACGGCACCTGACCCGATTCGAGGACGTTCGCCTCCTGCGCCGGATGCTGCGGGATGTTAAGCACCGCAACCACCCGCCGCTGTCGACCCTCCTTCACTGGCGCTATGTCCGTGCCGGTGAACTGTTTTCGATCATCCCATTGAAAGGACTTGCCGATCATGTTTTGAACGGGGGGATGCCGTTCGACCTACCCGCGTTGAAACCGTTCTTCTCTGACGAGGAGAGAATCTGGCCGAAGCGCAACGACCTCGATCAGTACTCGACGTTTATTGATGCCCGCATCCGCTACCAACGGATCGAGAAACTATTCGTAGCGGTAGAGGGACTCTCGCTTGAGCAGGTGAACGACCTCGCCTTCATCCCGGGCGATGCGGTGGTGCGAGAGTTCATCGGCAGGAGCACGGTCAAGATTCCACACAACGAGTGAGCTGTCTCAGGCCGGGCGTTGCGACGTCGCACGCCTCCAGCTACCCTAATACCTGAAAGGAGGAAGGATGCCAGCCAATCTGACAGCCGATTTCTTGAAGGCACGCAAGGA
>JAUWNQ010000091.1 GCA_030612565.1 Candidatus Bipolaricaulota bacterium
TTCGCGACTCATTCCAGCGAACGGGCCGCCGTTCTCGTTGATCGTGCCGTCGCTTCGGAGGATATTGATCGACTGGAAGCGGTTCCGTTTACCGATCTCGAAGTCGATCGGGTCGTGGGCCGGGGTGATCTTGAGGACGCCGGTCCCGAATTCGGGATCGACCTCCTCTGCCCCGACGATCGGGAGCTCACGGTCGAGGAGAGGGAGGATCGCGGTCTCGCCGATCAGGTGGCGATAGCGATCATCCCCTGGGTTTACGGCCACGCCGGTGTCCCCGAGCATCGTCTCCGGCCTGGTGGTGGCGATTACCACGTGCCCTCCACCCTGTAACGGGTAGCGCACGTAGTAGAGGCTTCCCATCACCTCATGGTGCTCAACCTCGATGTCCGACAGAGCGGTCTCACAACGGGAACACCAGTTGATCATCCGCTCGCCGCGGTAGATCTTCCCCTCCTCGTAGAGGCGAACGAAGACTTCGCGGACAGTCCGAGAGAGGCCGGGATCGAGGGTGAATCGTTCCCGCCGCCAATCAGGGGAGGTCCCCAAAGCGCGCATCTGCTTTTGGATGTGGCCGCCGTATTGATCCTTCCACTCCCAGACCCGTTTGACGAACGCCTCACGGCCAAGGTTGTGCCGGGTCAACCCCTCTTTCGCCAACGCGCGGTCAACGACGTTCTGGGTTGCGATCCCGGCGTGATCCATCCCCGGGAACCAACAGACGATGTAGCCGTCCATCCGTTTGTATCGGATGATGATGTCGTGCAACGTGTACTGAAGCGCGTTTCCGATGTGCATTACCGAAGTGATGTTCGGCGGCGGAATCACCATAGAGAAACGCTTGGCGTTCTTTTTGCCGATCTCGGCGTTGAAATAACCCTGCTCTTCCCAGAAATGATACAGCTTTCCCTCCACCTCGGAGGGTTGATAGCGTTTAGAAAGCTCCATAGTTCTCCTTGCTCTAGATCGACCGCATTATTCTCAGCGTAGTGGTGCGATCAGAGAGACACAGGTGTCTAGGCACGCGTGCATCCCCCTGTTAGAGCCAGCTCGAAAGGGTGAGCTGGTAGTCGTAGATCTCCTCGGGGGGGAAGAAGAGTGCCAGCTCGCACTTGGCCGAAGCGAGCGAGTCGGAACCGTGCACGAGGTTCTTCGTGAGGTTGAGTCCAAAGTCCCCCCGGATGGTCCCTGGCGCCGCGTTCTGCGGGTTGGTGACCCCCATGATTCCACGCACGACCTCGACAGCGTTCTCTCCCTCGATCGCCATTGCGACGATCGGCGAGGAGGTGATGAACGAGACCAGTTCAGGGAAGAACGGTTTCTCGATATGATCCTGGTAGTGCGTGTGGGCGAGTCTCTCATCGACGTGCAGCATCCGCAGGCCGACGATCTTGAACCCCTTGTCCTCAAAACGCGAGACGATCCGCCCAACGAGTCCGCGCTGTACGGAGTCGGGCTTGCAAAGAACCAATGTGCGTTGCACACTCATCGATGGTACCTCCTACGGCTTTCTGATGTAACGCCTCCCATCGACCTCCTGGATCAGGTTCTCCATCTGAAGCAGAAGGAGGATGTGAGCAGCGTCTGTTGGGGAAAGCTCCCCACGGGAGATGATATCGTCAATGTGGAGCGGTTCAAGGCCGACGAGGTCGTAGACCCGTCTCTGGTCGTCCGTCAGGGTTGTGAGGACGGCTTCGCTCTTCGCCTCGCTCGGGACAATGAGCTGGTTCAGATCGGGAAACTCAAAAAGGATGTCTTCGACGCTCTCCACGAGCGTCGCCCCATCCTTGATCAGGCGATTCGTCCCCGCACTTGCCGTGCTGGTGACGTTTCCAGGGACGGCGAAGACCTCGCGACCTTCCTCCAGTGCGAGGCGGGCGGTGATCAGGGCACCACTCCGCTGTGGTGCCTCGACTACGATCACCCCGCGTGAGAGGCCGGCGATTATGCGGTTCCTCTGGGGAAAGGTCCACTTGGCCGGGTGAGTATCCAGTGGATACTCGCTCACGATCGTCCCGCTACGACCTATCTCATCGAACAGCCTCTTGTTGCTCGCCGGGTAGGGGTGGAGGAACCCCGAGCCGAGGACGGCGACGGTCCGTCCTTTGGCATCCAGCGCGCCGCGGTGTGCTGCCGTATCGATCCCGACGGCGAGGCCGCTCACCACTATCAAGCCGAGCGCTCCCAGGTCGTGGGCGAGGCGCTTGGCCATCCCTCTCCCGTAGCCGCTCGTCCGCCGCGTCCCCACGATGGCGAGGGTGCGCGTCGTGTCGACCTCCTTCTCTCCGCGCATGTAGAGGACGAGGGGCGGGTTCTCGATCTCCCGCAGCAGGCGCGGGTAGTCGGAATCGAGAAGGGTAACGATGCGAAGCCCCAGCCTCTTCGCCTCTTCTATCTCGCGATCGAGCGCCTCCTCCCGACGCGCAGTGCCGGTCACCTTTGCAATCTCGGAGAAACCGGGGAGCGCGGCGAGCTCTGCTTCCGACGCCTCCCAGATCGCCTGCGGGGAACGGAAGCGATCGAGGAGGAGGCTCCTCCTATGCGGGGTGAGCTCGCGGATCAGGTTGAGCCCGATCAGGATCTGGCGCGCGGATCGTTTCATCAACCAAAGATCTTATACGTTTATAGCCTCTCTGCCAAGGGGTGCTTTTGCGCGTGTTTTGCGCTGCGGTTGTGGAGACCGGTCCGTTCGGCTATGATCACCAGCCGGTGAATAAGGTGCCATTTATCGTATTTGTCCTTGCCTGTGTGGAGATCGCTGGCCTGATCAAGCTTGGCCAGGCAGTCGGAGGAGGACCGCTCCTCGGGGAGATCCTTCTCTCCGGTGTTCTCGGGCTGATCCTCCTGCAAATGACAGGGCGCTCCGTCCTGAAGAATATCGCGGTGAACGTCTTTGTCGGGCGACTCTCCTTGCACACGCTCCTCCGTCACGATCTTTCGCTCCTCCTGGCCGGCATCCTCCTCATTCTCCCGGGACTGTTCAGCGATGCCTTCGCCCTTTACCTCATCGCGCGTTACCTTTATGAGGGTCCGCGCCGAGAGAAGCCAGGCCCCTCACAGCAGAGGGGTGGCCCGATCGACATTGATTATCAGGTTCACGACGAGGAATCGCGCAAATAGAGGGCGAGGAGGAAGAGGTAGACGACGAGCCCTCCGAGCCAGATCCCCATCCAGGACGGTGTGTAGAGGCTGGCGCCGGGGAGTGTGGATAATCCCTCGACCAACTCGATCAATCCTCGCAGGATAAAGCTGAGGAAGACCCCCATGGGCCTGCCGGCGGCCGTCCAGGAGAGTGGGAGCGTGCACAGCCCCGTCCAGAGAGCGACGGTCGCCAATGGAAGCGCGCGCAGGGTGCAGAGGAGGGCGAGCGGGTAGATCGCGTTGAAGTGGTAGGCGAGGAACGGAGCGGTCCCTGCCTGCGCCGCTGCCGAGACGATGACGAGTCCAAGAGGATAACGCACGCACCACCCTGGCCCAGGGAACCGTTCGGCCATCTTCTCGATCCATCCTTGCACGTGGAACGTGCGATCGAAGACAGCGATGATCGCGGTGGTGGCTCCGAAGCTCAATTGGAACCCGACATCTGCTAGAGCCGTCGGTCGAAGAGCGAGGATCACCAGCGCGGCCGCTGCCAATCCCTGGTAAGGGCTCACCCAGCGGCGGAGGATCAGGCCCACGTCGGCGAGGACGCTTCCCAGGGCGAGAAAGGCGAACAGGAGCCCGGCACGCACCAGACTGACCCGCGGACCGACGATCCACA
>JAUWNQ010000169.1 GCA_030612565.1 Candidatus Bipolaricaulota bacterium
GATTCCGTTCTTTGAGCAACGATGGAGGGTCCGTTCTGAGGTTGAAACGGAGGAGACCCTGCTGAGCCAAGGCGGTTGGTCATCTTCAACCCTTCCCTTCCCGTCTTGAGTCGTCTCCCCAGTTGAGCTTCTCCTCCAGGACCTTGAAGAACGAGGGGGCGTCGGTCATACGGATGAGGCGGGTTGGGAGTGCGGCCTTCTCCACGGTGATCTGGGCTCCTGCCGGGAGATCCGTGAGGAAGTCGCCGTCCACAAAGAGGCTCGCCTCGGTGTTCGTGTGCACGCGCAGTACCTCATCGGCGGGGAAGACGACTGGGAGCACCCCGAGTTTATGCACAGCAAGGGGGCTTGCCAGGATGCACGCCGCTGGGGGGACTATCACGGGGCCTCCGGCCGAAAGGTTGTAGGCGGTCGATCCGGTCGCTGTTGCAAGGATCAAACCATCACCGGGATAGGACGCTACAGCGCCATCACTCCAGAAGAGTTCGAGTTCGCAGAAGCGGACCTTGAAGGTCCCGGTGATCACGATGTCGTTCAGCACGGTCCCTTGCTCATGGTGAGTGGAGAAGGAGAGCCGCATCCTCTCTTCGAGTGTGAAACGATCGCGCAGGACTCCTTCTAGAGCGATGGTCAACGACTGCGCTCCCACCTGGGTGAGGAAGCCGAGACTCCCCAGGTTTGCCCCAAGGATGGGGATCGTGGAATCGGCGAAGATCGAGGCGGCACGCAGCACCGTCCCATCACCGCCCAGCGCGACGACCAACGCTCCTTCCGTCTCGATGAACACGGGCCTGTCGCGGTCGATGATGACCGTCTCGATCTCCTTTAGCTGCGCCCACGCCTTGAGGACGGCCAGGGCTCGCAGGGACCCTTCCTTGGTCGTGTTGGCGACGATGTAGATCCTACGAAGCTTCATGTTCCTTACCTTTACGCTGGCTCATCTTCAGCGAATTCCGCTTGACGTACTTCCACCGGCAGACGAGGTGCTCCAATAGGTCGAGCACGACGTACAACACGAGTCCGAGGATCGCCATCGCCACGATTCCCGCGAACGCGCGATCCCGGCGAAAGAGCATGTACTTCTTGATGAACGCGCCCAAGCCGGTTCCCAGAGCCGCGTGCGTCTCGGCAATGTACAGAAAGGCGATCCCGAGCCCGATACTCACCCGCACGCTCGTCAGGACCTCGGGGAGGGTGGCAGGGAGGATAACGTGCCAGTATACCTGAGAGTGGGTCGCCCCAGCGGAGAGGACGCTCGTCAGGTACTCCTCGTCGAGGTTCTTTGCGGCACCCCGCGCGGAGACGAGAATCTGAAAGAAGAGGGCGAGGGCAACCATCGCAACCTTTGTCGGGCTCCCTGTGCCGAAGACGATGAAGAAGAAGAGGATTAGCGCCACCTGTGGGATCGGGTAGGTGATGTAGATCATCGGGGAGATGAGCCGGTCGAGGGTCTGCTCGCGCCCGATGAGCAGGCCGATGGGGACTGCCGTAGCAAGGGCGATCAACATGGCGAGGATCAACCTCCAGGCGCTCGCGAAGAAGTGCCGCTGTAGTTCGGCCGCGTTCTTTATCACCTGGGAGAGCGCGTCGAACGGACCTGGAAGGAGAGAGGCCTGGTTGATCGCGTTGACGAGGAGGCTAGCCATCTCCCATAAAAAGAGGAGAACGGCGAGGCTGATGATATATGTCATCACGCGTTTCATCGTTCTAGCGCCTCCCGTAGTGAGTGCACCGTTCGCTGGAACGCCCCGGCATCCCGGTAGTCGAGGGATCCCACCTCCGGGTTCTCTACTACCGGTTTGATCGTCGCCGGCCGCTCGGTTAGGACGATGATCTCCTGCCCAAGAAAGGCGGCCTCTTCGATGTCATGGGTGACCAGGACCATGGAGAACCGGTGCTCTTGCCACAGGGTAAGGAAGAGGTCCTGGATTCGCTCACGGGTAAGGGTATCGAGCGAAGCGAGCGGCTCGTCCATCAGTAGGACCGATGGAGAGGTGGAGAGAGCGCGTGCTATCCCCACGCGGCGCTTCATCCCCTCCGAAAGTTCGGCGGGGAAGCGCGTCTTGACAGTTGAAAGACCTAAATTATCGAGGATCTCCCCGGCGTTCTGTTCCGGGTACTCCCCGGCGAGGCGGAGTGAGAGGTTCGCGTTCTTCCAGACCGTCTTCCAGGGGAGGAGGCCGGCGTTTTGCAGGATCAGGGCGACCTCGCGTCGCGGCCCTGTTACCGGATTTCCACCGATCTTGATCGACCCATCGCTAGGAGGGAGTAGGCCGGCAAGGGCGAAGAGAATCGTTGTCTTTCCACACCCGGAAGGGCCGATGAAGGCAAGACTCCTCCCCGGTTCGAGGTGAAAGTCGATCTCCTCGACCGCGCGTACACCCCGGTCACCATGCCCGTAGTCTATCGTAAGAGAACTTACCTCGATCATTTCAGGAACCGGTCGGTCGTCATCTCCTCGTAAGACGGCTGCTTCCACGTATAGCACTTGTCATTCACCCAGGCGACAACCGCCTCGAACCGCTCTTTCGCGAGCATCTGAGGCTGCGGAAAGTGAGGGATCACGAAGCTATCCATGATCCCTTCGGG
>JAUWNQ010000144.1 GCA_030612565.1 Candidatus Bipolaricaulota bacterium
CCAAGACGTCGTTCGGCCACTTGAGCATCGCAGAGATGTTGATCTCTCTCAACGCACGCGCAATGGCGACCCCCACACGAAGAGGGAGGAGCGGGTCCAACCTCATGATAACCGACGCGTATAAACCACCCCGCGGGGAGAGCCAGGGTCGGCCGTGTCGGCCCCGCCCGTGTTCCTGAACCTCGGCGATGATCACGCTCCCTTCCCCCGTCCCCGAGAGAGCGAGCTCCCGCGCAATCTCCTGGGTGGAGGAGACGTGTTCGTAGCGAATTATGCGCGTCTTCATGAAGTCCCCACTAGTCAGATACGAGCGGAAAAGTATCGGCCCCGTGAGGCATCACCAGGGTGCGGAAACCCTCACCGAACCGTTCGTGGGCAAGAGCCACGACCTCGTTCGGGTCGATAATCGGCGTTAGGAAGAATCGCCGCACCAGCTCGTCCTCCATCTCAGAGACTAGGGCAATCTGCGCCCGTGCAAGGTCCTTCGCCAGGTAGACCGCCTTGTGCCCACCGAGCTTGAACCCTTCTTTCTCCAGGATTCCGAAGACATCCTCCGGCCTCTCACAGCGCATCACCCAATCCTCGAACAGATCGTTTCCGATCCCATCCGAACAGGCAGCGACAAGGAGGATCATCCCCCCTTCCTTCACCGCTCTTCCCGCATTGTAGAGGGCTTTGTACGCCTGATACAGGTCGATATCCTTGGGGTGTCCACCGGCGGAGACGATCACGAGATCGGCCCGCTCTTGAACCTCCACCTGAAAGAGTGAATCCCAGAACGCCCGCCCGACCGCGTGCGCCTCCTCCAGGTCGCCGACGACGATCTTCGCCACCCGACCGTGTGCGTCGAAGACGCAATCGACGATGAAATCGACCCCGGCAAGCCTGGCCGCCTCGCTCATCTCCTCGCTGATCGGGTTTCCCCGATAGCTGCACCCTTCGCAGTGTGGATCGGTCAATTGAGCGTGGTTTACCTCGATCGTCTCCCGCCCGGCGACACCGGGAAGGATGTTCTTCCGCCCACCGGAGTAGCCGGCGTAGTAGTGCATCCCGATGTGCCCGAGCGTCACCACTCGATCGGCCTCGGCAACAATGCGATCGATGAGGATCGGCGTCCCTCGCGCGCTACTTCCGACCTCTACATGGTTGTAATCGCAATCATGGATCGCCACGCGGAACTCACGTCGTAAGTCACCGAGCATTGCTTCAAGCTCTTCCTCGGTAGGGGAGCGATGCGTTCCTCTTGCAACGATGATCATGAGATCCTCCGGCCGAACTCGGTCCCGGATCCGCTCCCAGATTAAAGGAAGGATCTCCCGAGTCGGAGTAGAGCGAGTGTGATCGGTCACAGCGAAGACAACGCTCTCTCCAGGGTGGAACACCGTTCCCGGGTCATCGATCCCGATGGGATTCCTCCACGCACGGTCGAATTCCTGTACGAGTTCGACCGTAGGCGCCTCTTTTCCCTCCAGAATGCCAACAAAGTTATGCTCAGGGAGATCGACCGTCCTTTCTCCCCTTCCGTACGGCAACAAGATGTGTCTCATTCCCCACCTCCAGTAAACGGCCGTGATTCTACCCCGCAACCAAGGAGAAGCCCAAACCCTGCGATCGCCTTTGCGCTCTGGTCCATCGAAATGCGGACCAAGTCCTGGTCGGCATCGGACTCTGGAGTCGTGGCGGCATGCCGGCCGGGATGCCGGCGTGGAGGGAGCGGCGACGAAGATCGTGCGAAACAGTCATTCCGCGCCAGCGGGTCGGCGGTGCGCAACGGGGTCCTTCGCCCAGCGCGGGGCAACTCCGACGATCAAGGCGAGCACGTCGAGAATGATGACCGTAATGATGAACAGGTCGAACGCGAGGCTGAACGTGTCGCCCACCTCTGCGCCCTCAAGAATCTCGTAGATGCGTCGCTTGACTCTCTCTGCTTCGAGGTGCCCGGGCTCGGCCGTGAGCCAGGCACCGTTCCGGATCGGTGAGATCCTTGCGGATCTCTGTTCTGCGTTCCTCGAACGCATCGGAGATGTACTTGAGGAAGATCAGCCCAAGAGCGACGTGTTTGTACTCCGACGGATCCATGTGCCCGCGCATCTTGTCCTCTCCTATTCTACAGAATTCTCTCCCGCGGGATGCTAGCCCGCTAGGCAACAAAGGACAACCTTGCAGCCGTGTACGCGGCTTGCATCTGTCGAGAGATAAGTATTATGTCCCTCAAGGATTGCATCAGGTCAGTCGTGGATGCGTTACTTTCCCCATTCTACGCCGAGGAGCTCCGCCTGCTGAATGACAGTCTCGGTTGCCTTCTTCTGCATGTCCGGCGGGTAGCCGTACTTGCGCAGGGTACGCTTCACGAAGACACGCAACTTGGCGCGAACGCTCTCCTTCATAGTCCAGTCGATACTCGTGTTCTTTCGCACGGTGTCGGCGAGCTCGCGGGCCAGTTCGCTGAGGATCTCGTCGCCGAGCACCTTGACGGCGCTATCGTTCGTCTCTAATGCGTCATAGAACGCGAGCTCCTCGGTCGTGAGCCCGAGCTTTTCGCCACGCTGGTTGGCCTCGCGCATCTCCTTCGCAAGCTTGATCAGCTCCTCGATGACTTCGAGCGTCTCGATCGCTCGGTTCTTGTACCGATGCATGGTCGCTTCGAGCATCTCGGAGAACTTCTGCGACTGGACCAGGTTGGTCCGTCGGCGTACCTTGATCTCGTCGTTCAACAGCTTGCGCAGCACCTCGACCGCAAGATTGCGCTGTTTCATCCCCCGCACTTCGGCGAGGAAGGTGTCCGAGAGGATCGAGATGTCGGGCTTGTCAATCCCGACGACCTCGAAGATGTCGATCACCCGGTCCGGCGCGATCGCCTTGTCCACGATCTGC
>JAUWNQ010000162.1 GCA_030612565.1 Candidatus Bipolaricaulota bacterium
GCTCAAGAAGAGGGCGGGGTGGAGATCACCGTCGCGGGGACGAAGAAGACGGTGACCATGGTCGAAGGGAAGATGAACGAACTCTCCGAGGAAGAGGTCATCGAGGCGATCGGCCTTGCTCACCGCACGATTCAAGAGCTCATCGAGTTACAAGAGCGGTTCGTCGCACGGGTGAACCCGGTGAAGAAGGAGTTCATCCCCGTGATCGATGAGACCAAAGCCGCGCTGCAAGAGCGTGTCCGCGCGTTCGTCTGGCCGGAGCTTTCTGGAGTACGCGCCTGTTCGAGCAAGAAGGAGCGGGACGTGTTCATGAAAGAGATCAGGGAACGGGCCGTGGCCTCGGTTGCCTCCGAGTCTCTCTCCGAGGAGGAAGCGGAGAAGCAAGAGAAGGTCGTCGCCGGAATCGTGGATGATCTCTTGGAGGCGTACATGCGCGAAGGAATCCTGGAGCAAGGGGTGCGGCTCGACGGACGTCGTCCCGACGAGCTTCGGGAGATCACCTGCGAGGTCGGGGTCCTTCCCCGCACGCACGGTTCGGCCCTGTTCACCCGCGGCGAGACTCAGAGCCTTGGGATCACCACCCTCGGAGCGACCCGGAGCGATGAGCAGATCATCGATCAGATGATGAAAGAAGGGCGGAAGCGGTTCATGCTCCACTACAACTTCCCTCCCTATTCAGTGGGCGAAGTGCGGCGGGTTGGCTCGCCGAGCCGACGCTCGATCGGCCACGGTTACCTCGCCGAGGGATCGTTGCGAGCCCTCCTTCCGAGTGAGGAAGAGTTCCCCTACGTCATCCGTATCGTCTCGGAGATCCTGGAGTCGAACGGCTCTTCATCGATGGCCACCGTCTGCAGTGCATCCCTGTCGATGATGGACGCCGGCGTGCCGCTCAAGAAGCCGGTCGCCGGGATCGCCATGGGGATGATCGAGGATGGTAACTCTCAGCGTCGCGTGATCCTCACCGATATCATGGGGGCCGAGGACCACTACGGGGATATGGACTTCAAAGTTGTCGGGACACGGGACGGGGTCACCGGGTTCCAGCTCGATGTCAAGGTGGGAGGCGTCGGTCCAGAGACCCTGCGTCAGGCACTCTCCCAGGCGCGGGAAGCGCGCCTGGCTATCCTCGACAAGATGGAACAGACGATCGCTGCCCCACGCGAGAACATCTCCCCGTATGCTCCGATGCTCGAGACGATCACCATTCCACAGGAGAAGATCGGTCTCGTGATCGGGCCTGGCGGGAAGATGATCCGCAAGATCATCGAGGAGACAGGTGCGTCGATCGATATCGAGGACGATGGGACCGTCAAACTAGCTGGAGTCGATGGCGAAGCCGTTGCTGCCGCCAAACAGTGGATCGAGGACCTCACCTCGGAGTTGGAAGTGGGAACGGTGATGAAGACCAAGGTCACCCGCATCGTCGACTTCGGGGCGTTCGTCGAACTGAAGAACGGGAGCGAGGGGCTGGTACATGTCTCGAACCTCGCCCCTGGATTCGTGGAGAGCGTGCGCGACATCGTCAAACCCGGCGATGAGATCACGATCGAGGTGATCGGGGAGGACAAGATGGGCCGCCCCGATCTGCGTCGCGTCGTCGAAGGATGGGATAAAGAGGATCGTGCCCCGCGGCGTGGGAAGAACGGTTCTACCCGGCGAAATGGGAAGAGTCCTTCACGAAAACCGGAACGAACGGTTGAGGTGGGAGACATCATCGAAGGGACGGTCGAGAACACCACCGAGTACGGGGCGTTTGTCGAGCTGACCTCCGACGTGACAGGGCTGATCCACATCTCCGCTCTCTCCGACGACTACGTCAGGCGTGTGGAGGACGTTGTGCGGGCTGGCGATAAGGTGACGGTCGAGGTGCTGAACATCGACGATCGTGGCCGCTACAAGCTCCGCCGAATCGTCCCCGAGACCGAGAAGAAGGCGCCACAGGAACAGAAGAAGGAGAACGAACAGCACTTCGAAGGACATGACTCTGAGGTGGAGAAGGAGAGACCCGAGACCGAGAAGAAGGCACCACAGGAACAGGAGAAGGAGGACGAACAGCACATCGAAGAGCATGGCTTTGAGGTGGAGAAGGAGGAACCCGAGTTTGAGGACCGCTGGTGATCGAATCCCTCTACCCGGGAGTCTTATCCGCAACCCTTAACAGTGGGTTGCGGGTCCTGGTGGAAGAGGTTCCCTCCTCGCGTTCGGCTAGCGTGGGTCTCTGGGTCAACGTGGGAAGCCGCGATGATCCGGAGGCCCATCCCGGGATGGCTCATTTCCTGGAGCACCTTCTGTTCAAAGGGACACCGTCGCGGGACGCAATCACCATCTCACGCGAGATCGACGCGCTCGGCGGGCACCTGAACGGCGGGACAGGAAAGGAATCGACCTTCTATTATGCCGATCTCCCCTCCGACCGCCTTTCTTCCGCGATCGAGATCCTCTCCGACCTCGTTCAGCATCCTGTGCTCGCTCCCGAGGAATTGGAACGGGAACGGGGGGTCGTACTCGAGGAGATTCGTGGACACGACGACGATCCAGAGCAGTGTGCGTATGATCTTTTCAACGCCGGGCTGTGGCACGAATCACATCCTCTCTCCCGTCCTGTTCTAGGGGAGAAGACAACGATCGAGGAAGTCAGGCGGGGGACGCTCGTTGACTACCACCAGCGTTT
>JAUWNQ010000035.1 GCA_030612565.1 Candidatus Bipolaricaulota bacterium
CATTCCACAGGAAAAGGAAGAGATCGTCAAGAGCTCCTACGCCGCGGTTCGACGGATCAACAAGATGCACAGCATGGGTTTGGCTACGGAGCAGGAACGATCCCAGGCGGTGATCAAGATATGGCGCAGAACGGTCGACGAGGTGGAGGACGCGACGATGGAGAACCTGCGCCAGCACAAGTACAACCCTGTATACGGGATCGTGACATCCGGCGCGCGCGGCGGACCGGACCAGGTGAAGCAACTCTGCGGAATGCGCGGGCCAATGGCCGCGCCGTCGGGGGAGCTCATCGAGATGCCGGTCATCTCCAACTTCCGCGAGGGGTTGGACATGATGGAGTACTTCATCTCCACGCATGGAGGACGAAAAGGGGCTGCCGATACCGCGTTGAAGACAGCCGATTCCGGGTATCTCACCCGCCGACTGGTCGACGCCTCCTCGGATACGATCGTCCGCGAGATCGACTGTGGAACGACTCAGGGGGTGGATATCGATCCATTGCGGTTTAGTAAGCATGAGGTTATGGAATCGATCGAGGAACGGATCTACGGGAGGGGGGCGGCACGCCCGATCATCGATCCGGCGACCGGCGAGGTGTTGGTGGAGGCGGATGGATGGATCTCACGCTCTCTCGCCGATCACATCGACCACTTGGAGGTCGACCTCTCGGTCAAGGATGAGGATCACCTCGTGGGAACGAAGAACGTGGAAGACGTTTCCGACCCGGCGACCGGCCGGGTCATCCTGCGCGCGGATGAGTTCGTCACCCCGCGTCTGATCGAGGCGTTGCGTAGTGCCAAAGTCTCCACGATCAAGGTGCGGCCACAGATCGTGATCCGCTCACCCATGACCTGCGAGACGGTCAGTGGTGTCTGTCAACTCTGCTATGGTTACGACATGAGCAATCACCGGCCGGTGGAGTTGGGGACGGCGATCGGGGTTATCGCGGCACAATCGATCGGCGAACCAGGAACCCAGCTTACGATGCGGACCTTCCACACCGGCGGCGTGGCGGGAGATGATATCACACAGGGACTCCCGCGGGCCGAGGAGCTGTTTGAGGCTCGCAAGGCGCTGAAGAGCCCTCAGGCGGGGATCTCCCCGTTGGATGGGTACGTTTCTGCGGTGACCTCCCTCGAAACAGGGCGTGATAGGGTCGATATCGTTGGTGATCCGTTGGTAATGACCATTCCCACTGTCCTGGTGCGGGTGGAGGAAGGGGATGAGACGGACGCCCTCAGCCTGATCGATTCGAAGAGCCCGTGTGAGGGCGAGGTCTATATTTTGAACGGGGATGAGCGCAAGGAGATGCTGGTGATCGACACGGCCGGCGGGGATCGCTCCTACCGCCTCCCTCCCGGTGCTGCCCCGCGGGTCAAGGACGGGGACGTGATCGATACAGGGGATGCGCTCACCGAGCGGTTCAACATCGAACCGTTTGTGGCGGATGTCAAAGGTACGGTGCGCCTCTCCGAGGAGAGAGAGAGGATATTCCAAATAGTCGCGGAGGCCGGGACGATCAAGGAGTATGAGATCCCATACGGGGCCCGCATGATGGTCGAACCGGGGACGACGGTCGTGGAAGGAACGCAGCTTACATCGCGCTCCAAGCCAATATTCATCGCGGCCGAGGCGCCAGGAACCGTGATGCTGCTTGCGGATCGGATCGTCGTCTACAACCCCGAAGGGCGTGCTATGCACTTCCCGTTGACCCGGGATATCTCACCCCTTCAAGGGGACGGTGAGAAGGTGCGTGAGGGTGGGAAGCTGGTGCGGTTGGAGTGCGACCATACTGGAGCTGTAAAGGTCGAGAAGGTAAAAGAGAATGGAGAGACCGTCGATCTCTTCGTCCGTCCAAAGGGTGAAGTGGAGATCGATCAGATGGCATTGGTGCGCATAGGGGAGAAGGTGAAGAAGGGAGAACTCCTCTCGAAAGGTGTCGTCGCTCCTCATACACTTCTCGATATGGCCGGCGTCCAGAAGACGCGTGAGTACCTGCTAACGGAGATTCACAAGGTCTATAGGGCTCAAGGGGTAGATATCAACGATAAACACCTCGAGGTGATCATCCGGCAGATTTTGAACAACGTCCGGGTCGTGCGCCAAGGGGATTCGCGCTTCTTATTGAGCGATCTGGTGATGCTGGAGGAGTTCCGGAAAGAGGTGCGGACGCTCTCCCTCTGGAACCAGGAAGCGGAGAGGGTGCGCAGGGCAGCTATTGGGGAGACGCTCGCCGAGGACCTCATCTCCAAGGGGCACCTGATCGCTTCGGGGGGAGATGTTCTCACTGCAGGAATTCTGACCGCAGCACGACGAGCTGGCCTAAGTGCGCTCCGTATCTTGCAGGGGGAGGAGACTGCGGAGGTTTCTCTTGTCGAGAAATGCCTTCCAGTTGGTGAACGCGAGCTCCTTCGTATCTCCAAGGCGGCGCTACAGACGAAGGGGTGGCTCTCCGCGGCCTCCTTCCAGCGGACAACGAAAGTCCTCTCTGAGGCGGCCCTGCGCGGAGAAATTGATGAGCTGAACGGACTGAAGCCGAGCGTCATTGTTGGGAAAAGGATTCCTTCGGGGACCGGGTTTCCCCGCGAGATCCCCGTAGGAGCACCGGAGGAAAATGGTAAATGGTGAATGGTAGATGCAGACCGCAAACCCTATAAACCCAACGAACCCTATGGACCCAACGAACCCGATAGGGAGTTGAAAGGTTTTATGGACCGTTCTATAATTTGCTACAATTTGGAGAGTGATTATGCCGACGATTAACCAACTGATTCGAATGGGGCGCAAGCCAAAGGCGAAGAAGAGCAAGGCTCCGGCGCTCGGCTCCTGCCCACTGAAGCGCGGAGTTTGTACGCGTGTCTATACTCGTACCCCGAAGAAGCCAAACTCGGCGTTGCGGAAGGTGGCCCGTGTGCGCCTGAGCAATGAGAAAGAGGTTACTGCGTACATCGGCGGGGAAGGACATAACCTTCAGGAGCACTCTATGGTGATGGTGCGTGGTGGGCGCGTTAAGGACCTTCCTGGTGTCCGCTACCACATCGTTCGCGGTCCCTTGGACGCGGAAGGGGTCGAGGGGCGACGCCAAGGGCGCTCGAAATATGGGGCAAAGAGGGAGAGCTAGGAGGACGGGATGCAGATGCCAGGTCGTGATGTAAAGCCAGATATCAAGTACAACAGCAAGCTCCTCGCTAAGCTGATCAACTACGTGATGCAGGAGGGGAAGAAGTCGACTGCAGAGAGGAGTGTCTACGCGGCGTTCGATCAGGTCAACGAGCGGAGCGATGCTCCCGCCCTCGAAGTCTTCAATGCCGCGATCACTAATTGCTCCCCTCGACTGGAGGTCCGCACCCGCCGTGTCGGTGGTGCGAACTACCAGGTACCGTACGAGGTTCCACAAGAGCGCCAGATCTCCCTTGCCCTGCGTTGGATCGTCCGTGCCGCTCGCGAACGGAGTGGGCATACGATGGGCGGACGTCTCGCCGCGGAGATCATGGATGCGGCACGCAAGGAAGGGAAGGCCTATAACAAGCGTCTCGATGTTCACCGTATGGCAGAGGCGAACCGCGCCTTTGCACACTATCGCTGGTAGCTTCCTTTAACTTGAGATTCCCTGCGGTCTGCCGGCCGCGGGGTTTCCGTGTCACCCCTCTCATTGCAGGGGAGGGGTGAGGTGAATAATGAAAGCCCGGTTTTGACCTTCAGGCCAAAACGAAATTGGTTGAACATCATGCAACTTTATTGCGTAAGTAGCCGATTCTAAAGGATTTCATTATTTTATAGATTTTATAAGTATTAAGAAGGTCTCTCGATGTCCAGCGATGACCCCGTGGCGATAGAGAAAGTTCGTAACATCGGTATCATGGCCCACATCGATGCCGGGAAGACGACGACCACGGAGCGGATCCTCTACTACACCGGCCGTACCCACAAGATGGGTGAGGTGCATGAAGGGGATACCGAGATGGACTGGATGGATCAGGAACGGGAGCGGGGGATCACCATCACCTCGGCGGCGACAACCTGTTCTTGGTCGGATCACTGGATTAACATCATCGACACCCCGGGGCACGTCGATTTCACCGCCGAGGTGGAGCGAGCGTTACGAATCCTTGACGGCGGAGTGGTCGTCTTTTCTGGGGTGGAGATGGTCGAGTCCCAGTCGGAGACCGTCTGGCGGCAGGCCGATCGTTACCACATCCCGCGCCTTGCGTTTGTGAACAAGCTCGACCGGGTGGAGTCGAGCTTCACGAAGACCTTAAAGATGATCGAAGAACGGCTGGGAGTCGTTGTCGTTCCGCTACAGCTTCCCTACCGCGATGAGGATCGGCACCTGCTCGGGATGATCGACCTCTTTCATCGCCGGCTGATCGTCTGGGATAAGGAGAGCAAGGGAGAGCGCTATGAGTCCCTTCCCGTTCCCGATCCGATGCGCGACGAGGTCGAACACTACCGCGAGATGGCCCTCGAACGGGTCGCCGAGAGCGACGATAGAGTGATGGAGTCCTACCTCGCAGGGGAAGAGGTAGGAGAGTCCGCGTTCCATGCGGGGCTTCGCCGTGGGTGCATCGAACACGGCTTCGTCCCTGTCCTCGGGGGTGCAGCCTTCCAGAACGAGGGAGTCCAACCCCTTCTTGACGCAGTAGTACGGTACCTCCCTTCGCCGGCTGATGTTCCGCCTGTGCACGATGTGGTGAGCGACGAGGTGCGGGAGGCAAGCGCGACGGAACCGTTTTCGGCGTTGGCGTTCAAGATCGTCACCGACCGCTATGCTGGGCGCGTAGTCTTTGTCCGTGTCTATTCGGGGCGGGTGAAGGTGGGAGGGCACGCGTTCAATATGTCGACTGGGAAGGGCCTTCGTGTTACGAAGATCTTCCGCATGCACGCCAATCAGCGCACGCCGCTCGAAGCGATGGAAGCGGGGGATATCGTGGCGTTAGTCGGCTCGACGACGATCTCTACAGGGGATACGCTCTGCGCCAAGTCTTCCCCGATCCTCTTAGAGAAGATTGAGTTTCCAGCGCCCGTGGTCTTCATTGCAGTCGAGCCGCGCACCGAGGCTGAACAAGGGATCCTTAGTGAGGGATTGGAGAAGTTCGCCGCTGAGGACCCAACCTTTCATGTGCGTTTCGATGAGACGACGAACCAAACAATTGTCTCGGGGATGGGAGAACTTCACCTTGAGGTCCTTATGCGCCGGTTGCGTGAGGAGTTCGGTATCATCGCCCATGTGGGGAAACCTCAGGTTGCGTACCTGGAGACGCTCCATGGGCCGATCGCGGTAGAGGAGGAGTTCGCCACGCAGGTGGGAGGGCGGGGGCAATACGCCCGCGTGATCATCCGTTTCGAGCCCCTCCCGCGCGGAAGCGGGTTCCAATTTAAAGATGCGGCCAAGGAAAGCGATCTCCCGCGCGAGTACCGCATCGTAGTTGAGGATGGATTACGGGAGACGTTGACAAATGGCCCCCTCGCCGGTTATCCTTTGGTCGATATTGGAGCCACGTTGACCGGTGGGTCTTTTCATCCAGTGGATTCATCCGCGCTGGCCTTTCGTGCGGCTGCGGGTATTGCGCTTCGTAAGGCATATAGCAACGGGAATTTTGACCTTCTCGAACCGATCATGGAAGGAGAAGTCATCGTTCCTGGGGAATACCTAGGAGAAGTGCTGGAAGACCTGGCGCGTCGGCGTGGAGAGATCCGAGAGCTGCAGTTGCGGGAAACGGTGCAGATTGCCTACGTCTCTGTCCCCTTAGGGGAGACGTTTGGCTATGCTACACGTCTGCGGTCGTTGACCCAAGGTCGGGGCACCTACACATTGCAGGTGGCGCATTACGATGTGGTGCCGGAAGTGTTGAGAGAGAAGATCATCAGAAGCAGAGGTTATTAGCCATGGCAAGAGAGAAGATCAGAATCAAGTTGCGGGGCTACGATCATGAACTGGTCGATAGTTCGGTTAAGAAGATTGTGGACTCGGCTAAGGAGACTCGGGCCATGATCGTATTTTTTTTTAATGATACTTCGTAGAGGGTGATCTACACGGTCCTCCGTTCTCCTCATATTGACAAGCGGTCTATGGAGCACTTCGAACGGCGTCTCCATACGCGGCTGATCGATATCAAGGAACCGACTTCAGAGACGATCAATGCCCTGATGGACATTGAGCTCCCCACGGGGATCGATATCGAGATCAAGCTGTAAATACGGAGGTTCGGGCGGATGGCTCTAGGAATCTTAGCGCG
>JAUWNQ010000127.1 GCA_030612565.1 Candidatus Bipolaricaulota bacterium
CGCGCGGTTCGAGTCATCGTGTTCGAGGAACGGGATCAGCGCCGAGGAGATCCCCACGAGTGCCTTCGGAGAGACTCCGATGAAGTCAACCTCCTTCGGGGGAACGAGACGGAGGTCCTCATGCCCTGTGCGCACCTCGACCCGTTCGCCGAGGATGAGGCCATCTTTCCCTACCGGCGTCGTCGCTGGGGTGATTTTGTAGTTCTCCTCATCGTCGGCCATCAAGTAGACGATCTCATCCGTGACTTTACCCTTCACGACCTTTCGATAAGGTGCGACGAGGAACCCAAAGTCGTTCACCTTGGAGTAACAGGCAAGAGAGGTAATCAAACCGATGTTCTGCCCTTCCGGGGTCTCGATCGGGCAGATGCGCGAATAGTGGGAAGAGTGAACGTCCCGCACCTCGATCTTCGCGCGGCGCTTGGTCAGTCCTCCCCCTAAGGCGCTCAGCCGCCGTTTGTGCGTCAGCTCGGTCAGCGGGTTCGTCTGTTCGAGGAACTGAGAGAAACGGCCGGTGTAGAAGAGCTGATTGATCGCCCCCTGGACCGTGCGCGTGGAGATCAGGCGCCGGATCGTGTCCTTCTCATCGAGAACGTACTTGGAGAGCTTGTCTCGCGCAATCCGTGCCATCCGCACCAACCCAGTCCTAAGCGCGTTCTCCGCAAGCTCACCCGGGAGGCGGACCCGTTTGTTCGCCAGGTGGTCCTTCTCATCGATGAGAGACGGATCGTTCGGCACCTCGATAAGCCGCTTGATTGTGCGCACGATATCCGCAGGGTAGAGGACGGTTTGCTTCAGCCCCATACCCAGCTTGCGGTTGACCTTGAACCGCCCCACCTCGGAGAGGTGATAGCTCGTCGGGTGGAAGTACAGGTTCTCCAGGTACTCCCCCATCTGGGCAGGAGAGGAGCGGTCGGAGGGGCGCAGCCGATGGTAGACCGCACGGAGGGCCTCCTCCTGTGTCGTGATCTGATCCTCTTCCAGTGTCCTCTGGATATAGGGGTTGACGAACTTGATCGAGGGGAGACCAGCTTTCGCCAGAGGAGCCAGGTGCTCCTTCTGCAGCTCTTCCCCCGCGGCCAACAGGAGCTTCTCCCCCTTCTTCACGGCCACTGCTGCACGGCGTCCGATCTGTTCCTCCAGCGTCTCCACGGTGACCGGGGAGATCTCGTAACTGAAATAGGAACGAATCTTTGCCTCATCGATCCCCAACGCCTTCAAGAAGACGGTCGCCAGGACCTTTCCCTTGCGATCGAGGTTCGCCCTGAGGAGCCCCCGTTTGGTATCGAGGATGATCTCCAGCCACGCCCCCAGTTCGGGGAGGATGTGCCCCTTGTACTGGGTCGTGTCCTCCTGCGTGAAATAGACACCGGGAGAGCGGGTGAGTTCGTTGACGAGAGCGTTCTCCGACCCGTTGATGATCAACGTGCCTCGGCTCGTCATCATCGGGAAGTCCCCGATATAGAGCTCTGTCTCCTGGATGAGTTTCCCTTCCTGCAATAGGCGCGCTGTTACCCTTAATGGGCGCGAGTACGTGAGATCTTTATCCTTGCACTCCCGTTCCGTGTTCCTCGCCTTGCCAAGGTACGGGTTGATGAGCTCCAGGCTCAACCCATCCTTCCCGTGCCCTACAATCGGGGATACATCAGTAAAAGAGCGATTGATCCCTTCATCGATGAACTTGCGAAAGGACTCCCTTATATCTCTCAATAGGTAGGGTGGAGGAAGGACCTCCTCGATCCGACCGTAGGACCTCCGTTCTCGATACCTCATCGTCCCCCTCTAAAAAGGACGTTCTGCCCTAAGGCGACAGGCACCTTAAGGCAGACCGTATGCAAAATAGTGATACAGGCGTCGAAGCTATTGCTGCAGTTCGACCTCGGCTCCTGCCGCTTCGAGTTTTTCTTTGATGCTCGATGCTTCATCGGCTCCCACGCTGTCTTTAATGACCGCAGGGAGGTTATCGACGAGTTCCTTGCACTCCTTTAATCCCTTGCCAGTTATCTCCTTGATCTCCTTGATGACCTGGATCTTCTTCTGACCCGGACTGGTGAGGACGATTTTGTACGCCTCTGCTGCTGCCTCCCCGCCGTCAGCAGCACCCGGGGCGACCGCAACCGCGACCGGGGCCATCATCGCCGCCGAGACGTTGAACCGATCCTCGATCATCTCTACCAGATCAGCAAGGTCCTTCACGGTCATATTTTCGATCTCTTGAAGGATCTCATCTTTACCCATCTTATTCCTCCTTACTTCTGTTCTTCGCGTTGTTTTTTAACTTCGCTTAAAACCGCGGCCAGCTCACGAATCTTCGCCTGAAGCATCATCGCCAAAGCACGCATCGGGCTCTGTAGGAGCATCGCCAACTTCGTCTGCAACTCCTCACGAGAGAGAAGGGTCGCATAGCGCCCTACTTCGCCTTCTAAGACAAGTGTCCCCTCGAACAGGCCTCCTTTCAGGGTGTAGCGAGGCGCGTAGGCCTTACGGCACTCCTCGGAAAGCTTGAAGGTCAGGACCGGATCGTCGTGTCCGATCGCCACACCGATCGGCCCGGCAAAGAGAGCGGCCAACCCTGTCAGGCCCGCCTGTTCCGCGGCGATCCGCGCCAGCGTATCCTTGACCACGCGGTACTCCAGCCCCTGTTTGGTGAATTTCTCGCGTAGCTTCACCATCTCGTCCGCTGTAAGACCTCGGTAGTCGGCAAGAACCACCGAGACGGCTTCCTCGAATAGGCCCTTGAGGCGATCTACTTCCTCTATCTTCGCTTGCGTCGGCATCTTTTTCTCCTAACCAGCTTTCTCTGCGATCTCTGTCACTGCATCGAGATCGAGGATGATCCCCGGTCCCATCGTCGAGGAGATGCCCACCTTCGTTATATAGCGCCCTTTGACGCCCTCCTCGGGGCGATACTCGACCACGCTGCGGATGAATGCGACGAGGTTCTCCTGTAGCGCACTCGTCTCGAACGACGTCTTACCGAAGATCGAGTGGATCACTCCGTAACGATCGCTGCGAAACTCCACCATCCCTTTCTTCAGCTCGCCGATGATCTTCCCAACATCTTTTGTGACGGTGCCCGTCTTGGGGCTCGGCATTAACCCGCGTGGCCCGAGGATCTTCCCCAGCTTTCCCAC
>JAUWNQ010000119.1 GCA_030612565.1 Candidatus Bipolaricaulota bacterium
TGCTGAGAGGCACCACCTTTCCCGATCCCAACGCCGACCAGGGCGAGCATCGTTTTACCTACAGCCTGCTGCCTCACACCGGCGACTGGCGCACGGGCACAGTACCGGCCAGTTATGCCCTGAACGACCCACTGATCGTGCGACGGGTGAACGGTGGCGGCATCGGTGACGGGCCATCGCAATCGCTGGTGGCCGTTGACGTACCGAACGTCATCATCGAAACCGTCAAACAGGCTGAGGACGGGTGGGGACTCATCGTGAGACTCTACGAAAACGAGCGCAGCCGGGGGCCTGTGACATTACGGGTAGGCTTTCCCCTGGCCGAGGCCTATCGCTGCAATCTACTGGAGGAGAACGAGGCAGCGCTGCCTATCGTCAAGAATGCGGTACATCTTACGGTGAAACCTTACCAGATCATGACCCTGCGGCTGGTACCCACTGGTAGAAAGTGAGGTGAAAGATGTCCCACCTTTTAGGTTAAGGTTACGGTATCGGCCTTCATAATAACTACAATGCTACTTCTACGCTAGGGGGTAAAATGAGGAGTTTGATTGTTTTTCCGTTTAAATCTGAAGATGTCGCGGTCTTCCGGAAGAATATCTGCGAGGCCGCGTTCCATTCCCGGGTGGGTGAGGTCCTCTGCGTCGGCTACGAGGAGAATGAGTGCTGCAAGGAGATACAGGCGGCCATTCCAGAGATAGAGAGGGAGAGCAACAAGGAGGTTCGCCTGATCCTCCAGGAGAGGCTTGGGGACAAACGTCCTGGGAAGGGCGACGGGATGAACACCGCGTTGAAGTACTTCCTGGAAGAGACCGACTATCAGCGGCTCCACTTCTACGACTCCGATATCGAGACCTTCTCGCAGGAATGGATCACGCAAGCGGAAGCGGCTGCAGATCAGGACTACCAGGTGGTCAGGCACTACTTCCCACGGGCTTCCACTGATGCTATGGTCACCTGGATGATCACCAAGACCGGCTTTGCTGTCCTGTGGCCGAATACGGAGCTGCCGTTCATTGAACAACCTCTGGGAGGGGAGCTTCTCCTCACAAGGGAGGTGGCGGCACGGCTGCATGAGGACGAGCGGAGCGTCCGGCAATCGGACTGGGGGATCGACACGGCCTATACCTGGCTCATGGCGGCAAACGAGTTCAGCCTGTACGAGACGTATGTGCCGATTGGCAAGGTTCATAGGCTTTACACGACGTTGGCCGACCTGCAGGATATGGCGATCGAGTGTTTCAGCACGATCCAGCAACTCAAAGGTGAACGGGTTGATACAGCAAGGATGGTCCATCGCATGGAACGGCCGGGACCCGTCCCTGATAGGGTCAAGGAGAAGACCGCTTATGACCTGGAGGGAAGCCTGCACCTCCTGATGGAAAACTGGTCGGAGAAGCAGCTCGAGCTTCTAGGCCACTTTCCCCAGAAAGTTCGGGAAGGGATGTCGGAGTGTCGAATAAGACCCCGCTTCGAGTTCATGGATGCGGAGCGCTGGTATGAGACGTACAAGGTCTTGCTCGCGCATTTCGATCCTACCGATGGAGATTGGCGGGAGTTGTTCTTCAAACTCTGGATCGCCCGGGTGCTCAACTATACGATCAAGGTAGCTCTCAGAGGCTACGACTACGCGCTCTTCTATCTCTATCAAATGGTAGAAGGATTCGTCAGGATGTCCAAGGGAGAGGAGAGTGGAATCTGAGGCGTTTGCGGTGGTGATGGCCGGGGGTAGGGGCGCCAGACTCTGGCCGATGAGCACCGAGAAGAGGCCCAAACAGTTCCTCGTGCTCAACCAGAGGAGCTTGATTCAAGAGACAGTGACCCGGATCATGCCCCTCTTCCCTATGGAGCAGATCTTTATCGTGACCGTCAGGGAGCAAGCTGAGCTTATCGGCGAGCATCTGCCTAAGATCTCGCTTGAGAACATCATCGAAGAGCCGCTCGGTCGCAACACCGCCCTGTGTATAGGGCTCGCCGCGATTTATCTGAAGCGGATCGACCCTGCTGCCGTAATGGTCGCGCTCCCCGCCGATCACTTCATCGAGAAAGAGGAGTCCTTTCGAGAGGCGTTGCTCCTGGGGATCCGGACGGCTCAACAAGGACACCTTGTCACCCTGGGGATCGTTCCTGATCACCCGGCGACCGGCTATGGCTATATTAAAGGTGGGAAGACTATTTCGGAGGTACAAGAGCGCCTTAAGGCTCACCGCGTGGAGCGCTTCATAGAGAAGCCCTCCTCGGCAAGAGCAGAAACGTTCCTGAAGACGGGTAACTACTACTGGAACAGCGGGATCTTCATCTGGAAGGTCCAACGCATCCTGAAAGAGATAGAGCATTACACGCCGGAACTCTACAGCGGCTTAAGGGAGATCGAGGCGTGTTGGGGGACCCCGGAATTAGAGCAGGTCATCGCGGAGGTTTACAAGGATCAAGAAGCCGTCTCCATCGATCATGCGGTAATGGAGAAGTCTTCCCGGATAGCTGTTATTCCAGTGGAGATGGGCTGGAACGACCTTGGGGATTGGAGTTCCGTGAGTTCCGTTCTTGCAAAGGACAGGGATGGAAATGTGATCCGTGCCAAGCAGATCGGGATAGATCTCAAAGATTCCACGGTCTTCTCTCTGCAGGATAGATTAATCGCCACTATCGGACTCAAGAACATCGTCATTATCGATACCCCTGAGGCGCTTCTGGTCATGGATAGAGAAAGGGCTCAGGAGGTAAAGAAGATGGTCGATCGGATAAGGGAAGAGACGTACTTAAGCAGATGATGGACATAAGGAAGTCAGTGAAAAAGGCGAGTGATCTTCGTGCCGACATTGCGCGGATCGGTAAAGCCGCCATCGCCGCGGTCGACCCGGCGGCGTGTCTCGAGCGGGCCGTGCGCCCGAAGGACGATCGCCTGACCGTCTCCGGAGAGGACCTCGACCTTTCCCGTATCCAGCGAATACTCGTTGTAGGTATGGGGAAAGCCTCGGCTCGGATGGCCGCGACCTTGGAAGACCTCTTGGGCGAGCGGATCTCCGGTGGGCTCGTGGTCACTGCCGACGGATACAAGGGAGCGCCCCGTAGGGTCGCGACCCACAGGGTTGCACCCCGTAAGATTGAGATCGTCGAGGCCTCCCACCCCGTTCCCGATGCGCGCGGCCGCGCGGCCGCGGAACGGATCGTGGCCCTTGTCGAGGAGGCGAACGAGGAGGATCTCGTGATCGTTCTCATCTCCGGCGGAGGGTCGGCCCTTCTCCCG
>JAUWNQ010000126.1 GCA_030612565.1 Candidatus Bipolaricaulota bacterium
GGGGTGAGGTGAAATAATGAAATCCCGGTTTTGACCTTCAGGTCAAAATGAAATTGGCGGAATACCCCGTAGTCTTGCTACGGGGATAGTCAATTTCAAGGGATTTCTTTATTCGCTAAATCTTTCACTTTTAGAACCCCACATAGAGCGAGATGATCGGAACGATCACCCCCCCGATCTGGATACCTGCGAGCCCCATCCAGAATGCCCCAGCCAGAAACCCCATCCCGACCGCCTGCGGGTAGTTGAACTGACCCCAGTACCCCTCTGGAGCGGCGACAGTGGGAGCGGCGATCGCGAATGCAAGCGCGAAGCTGATTCCTCCTGCAACGGCACACCCCACAAACCCCAAGCCGGCGCCGAGGAAGGGAGACGCGAGGAGCGAGGGTTGGCGTGCCAGGGTCACCTCAGCGATCCATCGACTGGCCAGCGCACCGGTGACCATAGCCACAGCAGCAACGGGAATAGCGACGAGAAGGGACTCGGAGAGGGGGGTGCCTGCCGGAACAAGACTGAGTCCGGTAGCGATTCCCCCTCCAAGGCCGAGAAACGCACCGAGGAGCGTCATCCCGGTACGTACTCGCTCTACCTTGTCTGCAGGAAGATCGTTTCCGACAACGGAGAGGCCGGGGACTAGAACCACCATCAAAAAGCAGATCAGCATTCGTATCCGTTTCATAGTAGTTTCATCGTAGGGGAAAAGTGGTATGCTTGTCAAGTGTGGTATCGTACTTTGGAGGATCGATCGAAATTGCAGGAAACAAAGGAAAGATCGAGCTCGCCGATCCGTTTTAAGAGCACACCACTCGATCGGGTTCCACGGTTGAAAACGCGGCTCGCGTTGCGCTGGCAAGACCCGATCCTCGGGATGATCGATAGACTACCCATCGGTTCGTTCCGATCGCGTGCCTTTCGTCGAGCCCTGCAACGGCTCGTAGGTGGGGTCCTTTGGTCGATCAAACTTGAGGTGAACAACGCCTGCGGTCTTTCCTGTCGGATGTGCTACGCAAAGAAAGGGGAGGATCTCCTCCCGATGGGCGATATCAAGAGGCTGCTCGACGATATTGCGAACGTGGGAACGCGCCTTGAGATCCTCGGCGGAGAGCCCCTTCTACGGGATGATCTAGCCAAGATCATCCGCTACGCGAAGGAGGAGGCGCACGTTCCGCAGGTCGTCCTCTACACAAACGCCCTTGGTGCCGATCGTGTCCGAGCCGAAGAGCTCCGTAGCGCGGGGTTGGACGTGGCGATTGTCAATCTGGTCTCATGTGACGAGGAGGAGCATGACACGTTCGTCGGCAAGGATGGCGCCTGGGCTCAGACGACAAGCGGGATCGCGCACCTCCGGGAAGCGGGCGTTGAAGTGTACACTTTCAGCGCTCTCCACCGGGTGAACGTTCACCGAGTCAAGGAGATCTATAAATTTGCCAAGGAGGATCTCGGGATACACGCCCTCTTCTACCAGTACATACCGCAGGTGAAAGGTGATCCCCTCATCCCCGACAAGGAGGCGTGGGCAGCGGCGAAGCACTTCGTTCTCTGTGAGGCAAACAAACCACATGCTCGCTTTGTCAGGAACTTCAGCACTCTGGTCGGCTCAGCCTGCTCCGGAGGCTACTTCGTGTTCACGGTAAAGGTGGACGGCACGGTGACCCCCTGCCCGTTCATCTCCGACATCTTGCTTGGGAACATCAAGGAGCGATCGATCTGGAAGATCGTGCGGACGCGATTCAGCGTACCAGGGTTCATCGAGTTTCAATCACTGCCGACAGAATGCAGGGATTGTGCTTACGCCGATATCTGTAACGGCGGTTGCAAAGCAGGAAACGTTGCCTTGTTCGGCTGCTACGATCGCAAGGATAGTCGCTGTCTGGGGCCGTGGGAGAAACCTGTTGAGGAGGACAAAGTCTGCGATCGACTCCCTTGTTTCTTCTGATGCTCGAATCCACGCATGTGGTAATACAAGCGCGAGTGAGATGAAATCTACGGGAGACATTGCGGAGGGAGAGCTACACATCGATCCGCGATCGCACTTGTAGGAATCTCTGCCACTTGAGCGGGCTGTCCTTTCGGAAACAAAGGCGCATCCGTTTTCCGTTGCGAAATCCGATATCGAGGCGATTCTTCCCCTCAATCGTAAGAGAGCGGAGGTTGTAAAGCGGAATAGGATGATCTTCGATAGATAGGTTCCTTTTTCGATAAGAGAGCATTCCTGACGCGATGAGGCTTAATCGATCTCTTCCTTCGAGAAGATCGACCTTACCAATAGAGAGAAGGCTATCTTTCCCGGCAAAGATCTCCTTTTCGTGAAGGGATGCTGAGAGCTGCGCAAGAGGGATGCTCTTTCCATCCGCGCTGTGGAGGATGAGCTCTCGGTCGAGCTGCCATGTTGCGTGACACTCCTTGCAGCGAATAACAGGCCCTTCAGTGAAGATACTGCCGATGGCGTGGCAACCCGGGCAGGCCCACAACAGCTTCTCGATCCCCGCTGGAGAACGGAGAAGTGCGGTTCTCCCTCCGCTTAGCGCGGCGATTCTTGCTAAGAGCGACGCGATCTTCTCCTCTGAGAACGGGGGGTACTGCGCGGGATGGAAGCGGACCACGATCCGCCCGGGGAGCGGGATCTCTGCCCAGCGTGGGAAGACGGCGTAGTTCCCCTCAATTTGAGCAGGGACGATCGGGAGATCCAGCCTAGCTAATAGCCTCTTGACTCGATCCGAAACAGGCAACGGGTTTCCATCCCAGGAGCGCTCTCCTTCCGGGAAGAGCCCGATGATCTCTTTCTCCTTGAGTGCACACAGGAGTTCGCGCACTCCCTGGGGGTCGTTTCTATAGCGGTGGAGCGAGATCGAACCGAGACGGGTGAACAGCCACCGGCCCAGGGAAGTATTCATCATCTCCGCGGTGGTGAAGAAGCGGATGTAGCGGTCGCTCGCCGCGACAAGGAAGATCGGATCGAGGTAACAGGCGTGGTTCGCCACGATCAGTGCTGGACCGGCCTTCGGCACGTGCTCGCGTCCCACGACCGTGATCGGGAAGAATACCCTGAGAATGATCTTGCCGAAGAAGTAGACCAGGGCGAACAATACTCCCGGGCCTGGGTATCCTCGCTGCAGGCGGAGAAAGAAGGGCGTTT
>JAUWNQ010000082.1 GCA_030612565.1 Candidatus Bipolaricaulota bacterium
ATCCCAGCAACCCTCCCTCCACGCTCGATCGCCTCGGTGAAGACGCGAAAATCACTCTCTCTCACGAGGTCGGATATATTGTGGATCTCCATTCCGAAACGCAGATCCGGCTTATCGGACCCGTAGCGCGCAAGCGCCTCCGCGTGGGACAGGCGCGGGAATGGATTAGGCAGAATGACCGACAACACCTCGCTGAAGACCTTTCTCAACATCCCCTCTACGAGGTCCAGTATCTCTTCTTTCCCCTGTGGGAAGGAGACCTCCAGGTCGAGCTGGGTGAACTCGGGTTGCCTATCGGCGCGGAGGTTCTCGTCGCGGAAGCACTTGACGATTTGGAAGTAGCGGTCGACCCCACCGATCATGAACAGCTGCTTGAAGAGCTGCGGCGACTGGGGGAGGGCGTAGAACGATCCGGGTGAGAAGCGGCTCGGTACGAGGAAATCGCGCGCGCCCTCCGGGGTCGACTTGGTGAGAAACGGAGTCTCGATCTCGATGAACCTCTGGTCGGAGAAGTAGTTGCGGATCCCGTGGAGGACACGGTGACGCAAGTTCAGGTTCCGCTGCATCCGCTCTCGCCGCAGGTCGACGTAGCGGTACCGCAGACGAGTATCCTCGGTCGTGTCCGATCCGTCTCCTTCGGTGAGAAAAGGGGGGGTGAGCGAGCGGTTAAGGATCTCCAGGCCTTCCACCTGAACCTCTATCTCGCCGGTCGCCATCTCCGGATTCACGTTCCCCGTGCTGCGAGGAGCGATCGTGCCGATGACCGTGATCACGTCCTCTCGGTTCAGGGTGTGCGCCTCGGTGAGGTTTGGATCCTCGCCGGAAAAGAGGAGCTGGATCACGCCCGAGCTGTCGCGCAGATCGACGAACGTGAGCGCACCCAGGTCGCGGCGGCGTTTCACCCAACCGCAGAGGGTCACCCTGCGGCCAAGATCCTCAGATGAAAGGCGTGTGCAGTAATCGGTTCGGGTCATGGAACGTTCCTCCGGTCTGATAGTCTGTGATGCCGTTAAATTATAGGGAGCTGGGCAGGGGACGCAACGCGCTTCCGCGGCCTTTTTGTATAAACTTCCCCCTTCGTCTATACTGAAACGGATGGTGCTATGAATAAACGAAAGGTTCAACTGACCGGAGGGGGGACGTACTTCGTCACCCTTCCCAAGCAATGGGCAACCCGGATGAAAGTCGGGCGCGGAGTGGAGATCTCCCTCGAGGAGAACGCGACCGGGAGTCTCCTACTCGTGCCACCGACGCTCGCGGGGGAGAATAGAGTCTCCCTCTCCCTCGAGGGTAAGGATCCCCTGTGGATCGAGCGGGCGATCATCTCCTGCTACATCACCGGGTTCGACGTGATCGATGTAAACGGGGCGCGGATCACCCCCGAGCAGCGCCGCGCGGTGCGGCAGGCCGCCCAGTCGCTCGTGGGACTTGAGATCATGGACGAGGCTAAGGACAGGATCGTCCTCCACTGCTTGGTACGGATGCGGGATTTCGCTGCCGCGACGACCCTCAAGCGGATCTTCGCCATCACGCAGGCGATGCTCTGCGATGCGGTGAGCGCGTTCATCAATGGGGACACCGACCTCGCAAAGGACGTTATCGAGCGCGATGCCGAGGCCGACCGACTGACACGCGTCATGTCGCGCGAGCTAGGCCTGCTGTTGCGCGACCTCTTGCGCGAGAAGGAGATCGGGATGAGTCGCATCCTCTTCCACGAATACCACGGTGTCGCCAGGATTCTCGAACGGATCGGGGATCACGCGGGCAAGGTCTCGCGCACGGTTCCCTCTCTCACCGCGCCGCTCTCCCCCTCGGCGATCGAGGAGATTAACGCCCTCGCCCTCGCAGCGCGTACCGCAGTCGAAGAGAGCGTGCAGGCGTTCTTGAACGCCGATCTGACTATGGCGGATCGGGTTTTGAGCGCGCGCGACTACACCCCTGAATGGGAAGAGCGAGTCCGCCTCGCCAAGGGGAAGGAGAACACGCAATCGTTAGGGACCATCTTCGACAGCCTTCTCCGTATCCGCGACTACGCGTTCAATATCGCGGAGACAGCGCTGAACATGGGGATTCCCGGGCTGCAAGATTCCGCAGAGCAGCCTTAGGAACTTTCCCCTGCCGCGTCGGTTACCGTCCCCTTGAAGAATTTTCGCCCGAGGAGCTTGTGCCAATCGGTGAACTCCCCTGGCTCGCCGTCCTTGGAGACGTGCATTCGTACCATGTTCAGCTTGGCCGACAGGTTGTCGAAGTAGTAGACCGCGATCGCTTCGGCCGTCTTGGGGAGGATCGCCGCCCCAAACTCGAGCTCCCCATGGTGGGAGATGATGATATGTTCCAGCAGGCGCAGGAGGTGCTCGTCCTCCCAGGAGATCTTCCTCGCCCCTGCGCGAAGCATGTCGCGCCCGAGTAAGAGGTGACCGATCAACTGTCCGTCGAAGCTGTAGGATGGGGCGATGGGATTCTTTAACTCCTCTATCTTTCCTATATCGTGCAGGAGTGCTCCCGCAGTGACCAGGCCGTGGTCGAGCCTGAGGCCGGGCTGGCCAGTGGCAAAGCAAGAGGCCCCGCTCGCTACCTCCAGGGTGTGCTCCAGGAGGCCGCCGACGTAGGCGTGGTGATACTGAACCGCCGCTGGGAACTCCTTGAACTCCGTCTCGTAGTCGACGAGGATAGTGCGGGTCAGCTGCTGGAGGGAAACGGGCTTGATGCTGGCGACCAGATCCTGTAGCTCGCCCCACATCTCATCGATCGGGCGTTCGCTCGTCGGCACGAGGAGGCTGCGATCGAACCCCGGAAGCTTCCCGGCATCGTGTTCGTACGCCTCCAGGCGGCGGATCGACTCCACGATGATCTGAAGCGTGTTCCGATACGTCTCGGCCCGCCCCTCGACGTAGACGAAATCCCCCTCATCGAACTGAGACGCATACCGCTGTGTCGCCTCCGCCCACGCGCGCGCAGGGAGCATCCCCGAGCGATCGGCAAGGGTGATCTCCAGGTAGGGATCCCCAGTACGGGTCGCCCGTTGAGCCTTCAAACGGACGAGGAAACACTGCGAGACCCGTTGCCCGCTCCGCATGTTCTCGATGAGAACGTGCATCAACGGGTAAGGGATCTCTCCTTTCACGTGCTGTGAGAACTTCTCGGCGGCCATCGCATCCCCTTCCTCTCTCCCTGAATCGAAGAGAAACAAAGCGGCCCGCGTAAAGGAAGCGGACCGCTCCTACAATCTTCCGGCAGGTCTACTTGCGCTTCAGGCCGCTCGCCAGCTTCGGGCGGTTGACAAGGGGGAAGTTATCCTGATCGCCGTCGCTCCGGACAACGTAAGGAAAATCCCAAACACCGTTTTCGTCAGCGTCGATAACACAGTAACCGGCCCAGTAGTTCCCCTCGCCGGCCTCATCCCATCGATTCACATTCACGCTGTGCGCGTTGTGGATGTTATCGAGGAAGGTGTTACGGTAGACAAGGTTCCCCTCCGACCCGAAGTCGAGGTAGATTCCCATGTGGTTCTCGGCAAGGGTGTTCCCGATGATCTCGTTCTCGTTCGAGGCGTCGAGCCAGATAGCGGTATCGTTCTTCTCGATCATATTCTGCAGGATCCAGTTATCGTGCGAGAAGTAAAAGTGGATTCCGTCGGTGTTGCTCGCGATCCGACACCGGCTGATGTGGGTGAGCGAGGAGAAACTCAGCGTAATCCCGATCCAGTTTCCGGTGAGATCGCAGGTCTCGATCTGAGCATTCCTCACGTAGCTCAGGGAGATGGCGGCCTTGGTGGCCCCGCTGATCGTGATGTTTCGGATAATGAACGCCCGCTCCGTCCGATGGACGCGGATTCCATAGTCGCTATACCCAGCATCGATCTTCCAGCCAGCGATGATGTATGGATCGTCGAGCGTTCCCGAACCGCCTACTACGCCATTCTCGGCTGTAAACTCGTAGTTACTCGTAATGACGATGGGCCTTCGTTCGATCGTGTCCCCGTTCACAGCGACCACGATGACCCCGATCAACAGGAACAGGACGACGATACCCGTCAAAAACGCACCTCTACGCATTACTCATCACCCCTTTATTCAGTCAGTCTAAAACCGTAAGTTCCATCATACCAGTTTCCAACGCAGATGTGAAGCACTTA
>JAUWNQ010000136.1 GCA_030612565.1 Candidatus Bipolaricaulota bacterium
AAGTCTCGCCTGGAATCATCGTGGATTACGACGAGCAAGATCGGGTTGTGGGTATCGAGATGCTCTATCTCTCGAAAAGAGCGCCAGAAACCGACATTCACCGGTTGCTGTTCGAAGCGGTCCCGCAAGCAAGCTGAAAGGTTAAGCGACAACTACCATGGTGTGGATCTTCGAACTGGTTCAGAGACGCGCCTGGCTAGTTATGTACAGTACGCATACAATCAGGCTTTCCAATCCAACAAGTTCAGGATGGTGCGCTGATGGCGAGACGGCGATGGGGCGAGTGCGCCGGTTCCCAAAGAGAGAGGGAGACTGGGAGAAAGGGCGAGACGGAGAGAGGGTGATGGGGCGAATGCGCCGGTTCGCCATTTCACCGATTCTCCGGTTCCCAAAGAGAGAGGGAGACACGGGGAAAGTGCCCCCGTCTCTCCGTGCAACCTCCTCCTTCCAGCGGTGTAGGCCCCTACGAATGTAGCTTTCGCGCCGCGATGAACGACAGGCCGCGCTTGGTGAGGGCAACGGCGGTGCGGTTCAATGCATTGTGCTTATCCAGGTAATTCCGTTCGAGAAGGGGCATCATCCCTTGCGCCTCGATCTCATCCTTAGGGAGGAAGTACTCCAGGATATCGGAAGGGTGCTCGCGGGTTGCATCGATCTCTGGGCCGGCCCCTTCGTGCTTGGCCGATACATTCGCCACGTGCCCTGCCAGTTCGACCAGTTCTGCGGTCCGGTCGTACGGCTGGATCACGATCGATTTATAGGTCTCGGTGATGTGGTGTTCGAAGCGGACCACATTCTCGAACCCGAGCGCCTTGCGCAACGGGGCGCTCGCCTCGATCGTCTTGTTGTTGACCGAGTTCGCCCAGTTGAGCCCGATAAGAGAGGTCGTTCCATCCTCTCGCGCGAAGAGTTTCGCCCCGATCAAAGTCCAGAAGGCGGCGTACGGGTTGTCGTTCCCCATGTAGACCGAGATCTTAAACTCGATATCGACCCCCAGCTTGTGTAGCAAGTAACCGAGGAGGACGGTCCCCGGGTTGATATTCAGCACCTGTTTGATCCCGTAAGTGGTGTAGTAGTGGAGGTACTCGTCGAGCCACGCCAGGGCATGCTCGTTCGGCTGCCCGATCCCACCGAAGTAGCCGGTGATCGTCTCCGGCCCGCCGAGGTGGATGTTCGATCCGTCCGTTCCCTTGGTATCCATGGTCTCCACGTAGCTCGCTCCGACGATCTGCATCGCCGCGGCGACAGCCAGAACATCCCCGTTGTCGGCGACCTGTTCCGCCATATTGCGCACGCGTATGAACCGCCCGGGCATCAGTTCGCCGTTCTCGATCGCCTGTTTCGCCTCGGAGATCAACCATGGGAAGAACTGGAGAGCGCTGATCTCCAGGGTCACGGCCCTCTCGTCGTCGAAGCGCATCGTCTCCGCAGCAAGGCCGAGGACCTTGCTCCGGAAGTCGGCGATGGAGATGAATGCCCCCCTATCCCGCTCCTCGGTCAACCATCTGACATCATCGAGGTAGGGGGAGTTCTCCTCCTCGAGCCGGGAAAGGAGGTTCTCCAACCTACGCGCCTCATTCGCCTTTCTGTTGATCTCCTCCGGTCCACCGTAGCGTTCTACCACCTCGAGGAATCGGTTGATCACCTCGTTGTTCGGATCGAGGATGAAGTCGTTGATCTGCTTGACGTGATCCTCACTTATTCTCAGACGGCTTCGCAGCTTGCTCATCTATATCCTCCTGTCCTCTCGAGGAACGATCACTCGTATTCCTTAATCATCTCTTCGAACTTCTCTCCCTCGCCCTTCAGCATGTGGTAGCAGTGCTCATCGGTAGGGAAGGCCCCTGCCTTGACGTCCTTCTTGTACTCGATCATCGCATCGGTGACCACCTGCGCGACGTTGGCGTACTTCTTTACAAACTTGGGGGTGAACGCCTGGAACTGGCCGATCAGGTCCGAGACGATCAGGAGCTGGCCATCGCAGTACTGCCCTGCACCGATGCTGTAGACAGGGATGGAGAGCTTCTTGGTGATGAACGCAGCGACCTGCGGAGGAACCGCTTCGAGGAGCAAGAGCTGCGCTCCGGCCTCCTCGATCGCCAAGGCGTCCTCGATCAAGAGCCGTGCCGACTCGATTGTGCGCCCCTGGGCCTTGTGCCCGCCGAGCTGCCCCGAACTCTGCGGGGTGAGGCCGATATGGCCACAGACGACGATCCCCGCGTCGAGGATTGCCCTTATCCGGCTGATCACACGCTTTCCACCCTCGAGTTTGACCGCGTCGACCCCGGCCTCCTTAAGGAACCGACCCGCGTTTGCCACCGCGTCCTCATCGCTCGTCTGATAACTCATGAACGGCATATCCCCGATCAGGAACGCAGTCGGTGCAGCGCGGCAGACCGCCTCTGAGTGGACGATGCACTGATCCATCGTCACCGGGATGGTCCCCTCGTATCCGTAGATGCACATCCCCAACGAATCCCCGATGAGGAGCATCTCGATCCCTGCCGCCTCGGCAAACTGCGCGGTGGGATAGTCATAAGCGGTTAGCCACGAGACCAACTCCCCCTTCGCCTTCATCTCGCGGAGGGTGAGGATCGTGATCTTCTTACGTTTCTCCATCGTGTATCTCCTTTTGCAGTCCTTTGTCTCTCTAGTAACGGGAAGATTTTAGGGAATAGATGGCTCCGCAAGCAAATCGAGCCCCAGCTCCCGTAAAAGGAGGACGAGGCGACACAGTGGTAGACCCATGACGTTGAAGAAGTCCCCACAGATCCGGTCGACAACGACGGACGCCCGTCCCTGGATCGCGTACGCCCCGGCCTTGTCCGCGTACTCATCGCTGTCGAGGTAGGCCTCGATCTCCCGCTTGCTGAGGGGGCGAAATCTGACGAGCGTCGTTTCACAAGCCTGGCGAGAATCCCCTGTCATGGTGGAGAGGAGAAAGAGCCCGGTGAGGACACGGTGCTCCCGTCCACTCAGCCGCATGAGCATCTCGCGTGCCTCGTCGCGGGTGTGTGGCTTTCCTATGATCTCACCATTGAGCTCGA
>JAUWNQ010000166.1 GCA_030612565.1 Candidatus Bipolaricaulota bacterium
GAATTTGATAAACTGTCGAATCGGGTAATTGGGTGTGCGCTTGAGGTGCACCGAGAACTGGGGCCAGGGTTATTGGAGTCGACGTATGAGCAGTGCCTTGCACACGAGCTCAAGCTGAATGGGATTCGTTTTGAGCTTCAATATCCACTACCAGTGAAGTACAAAGGCATGCGTCTCGACTGCGGCTACCGGGTGGACGTACTGGTAGAAGACAAGCTGATCATTGAGTTGAAGAGCGTCGAGCAGATGAAAGGCATCCACGAAGCGCAGTTGCTGACCTATATGCGGCTAGCAGGGGTGAAGATCGGGCTCCTGATCAACTTCAATGTCACGAAGCTCAAGAATGGAATCAAGCGCTTTGTTCTTTGACTCCTTCGTGCTCTTCGTGTTCTTCGTGGTGAAACAGTCGGCTCTGTGAGAGCCTTGGCGCTTGACCCTTTGTCTTTAGTTGCTCACTTGAAACGACAAAGAGCCAGTAAGGTTAAATGATTGAGCGAGTGAGTGATTGGACCTCCCAATCTTCCGATCTCTCAATTCCTCAGCGTCCCGGGGGGGTGTAGTAAATCCTTCTCCAGATACTACACCCCCCGAGGCGGTAAAATGATTGAAACTGCGGTTTGAGCTCGAAGACAAGCAGTAGAAAAGGTTTACTTAACAGGCTCAAGGGCTAAAGCAAGGAGAGGATTAGG
The DNA here is from genome assembly GCA_030612565.1 of Candidatus Bipolaricaulota bacterium. The sequence continues at coordinate 690 of JAUWNQ010000166.1, forward strand.
ATATGGGAAGGATAAAGGCGCTACGCTGCATATCGTGCGGCCGCGAGTTTCCCGCCGTCGAGATCGAGTATACGTGCCCTGATTGCGGTGCGCGGCGAGGAACCCTAGAGGTAATCTACGATTACGAAACGCTCTCCAAGAGCTTCAATCAGCAGGCGCTCGCTCGCGATCCCGAACGGACGATGTGGCGATACCTTCCACTCCTCCCGATCGAGGATCGACGGTTCATACAGCCGCTGCGCGTCGGATACACGCCGGTCTATGCATTCCCTAAGCTCGCTGACAAATACGGCCTGAAGGCCCTCTACATCAAGGACGACGGACAGAACCCGACGGCATCGTACAAGGAGCGTGCGAGTGCCAGCGTTGTGAGCAAGGCACAGGAGAAGGGGAAACCAGTGGTCACCTGCGCTTCCACTGGGAACGCGGCGAGTTCGCTCGCTGGATTCTCCGCCGCGACCGACCTTCAGACGGTCATCTTCGTCCCACGCACAGCGCCGGAGGCGAAGGTCACGCAGCTCCTAATTTATGGGGCGAAGGTCTTCCTTGTCAACGGCTCCTACGATGTCGCCTACGATCTTGCTGCCGAGGCGGCCGAAGCATTCGGGTGGTACAACCGCTCGGCCGCGGTGAACCCCTACCTCGTCGAGGGGAAGAAGACAGGGGCGCTCGAACTCGCCGAGCAGATGGACTGGGAGGTGCCCGATGTAGTCCTCGTCAGTGTTGGTGACGGCTCGGTGATCAGCGGAATCTGCAAGGGGTTCGACGAACTTCATACCCTTGGTCTGATCGAGCGGATACCGCGTGTGATCGGGGTGCAAGCAAAGGGTTCGGCTCCGATCGCGCAGGCGTTCGCGCGCTACAGCGGGGGCGAGGTTACCTTCGACGATATCGAGGCGCAGACAGTTGCCGACAGCATCTGCGTGGGGAAACCGCGCGACATCGTGAAAGCGGTGAAGTACGTCGCGAGAAACGGCGGTGAGTTCATCACGGTGAACGACGAAGAGATCATGGCCGCGATCGCGACGATGGCGCGCAAAACCGGTGTTTTTCCCGAGCCGGCCGGTGCAACGCCGTTCGCCGGCCTGATCAAGTTGGCCGACTCCGGTAAGATTTCAGGGAAGAGCGCGGCGGTGATGGTCACGGGGAACGGACTCAAGGACATCGTCACTGCCCGACGGGTGGCAGGCAAGGCGATCGAGATCGAACCCTCCCTCGACGAAGTGAAGGAACACCTATGAAGATACGATTCACCGTCAACGGAAGGAAGGTCGAACGCGAGGTCACGGCCGACTCGCGCCTCCTCGACCTCCTGCGCGACGACCTCCACCTCACCGGAACGAAGGAAGGGTGCGGCGAAGGGGAGTGCGGAGCGTGCACCGTCCTTATCGATGGCAAGGCAGTCAATTCGTGCCTCGTCCTCGCCCCGCAAGCCGATGGGAAGGAGATCCTTACGGTCGAGGGGCTAGCAAAGGGAGACGAACTTCATCCGATCCAGCGGGCGTTCGTGGAGAAGGGCGCGGTACAGTGCGGATTCTGCACGCCGGGCTTCATCATGTCGACCTACGCGCTCCTGAAGGAAAGCCCAAACCCAAGCAACGAGGAGATCCTGACCGCGCTGGCGGGAAACCTCTGCCGCTGCACCGGCTACACCAAGATTATCGAGGCGGTTCACTACGCTGCTGAACTGATGCGGGAGGAGGAATGATCGCGGTAACTCCAGTTGAAGCGCCCGCGTTCGAAGCGATCGTCCTTGCGGCGGGGAAGGGCGAACGGATGGGGACGGTAAAACCACTCGTAGAGATCGATGGCGCTCCAGCGCTTGCGCGGGTCGTCGCGACGCTGCATCGGGCAGGGATCGAGCGCATCCTCGTCGTTCTCGGCTACGCCGTGGAGAAGATCGAGCGCGAAGTCGACCTTAGTAA